>CATPBY010000001.1 GCA_955652845.1 uncultured Terriglobales bacterium
ACCAGATATCCAGTCTCACCGCTGACGACCGTTTCCGGCTCATAGTTCTTTCGCGCAATGACTGGCAGACCGCAGGCGGCGGCTTCCAGAATAACTTTCGGCGATCCCTCCCAGGCAGATGGAAATAAGAAAATGTCGGCCTGCTGATATTCCCTTCTTAACTCATCCATTCCCAGCAATCCGGGTAGTCTGACATTGCAAAGCTGCTCGCGCCGCACACGGGCATTTAATTCTTCCGCCATGAGCCCTTCCCCCACGATCACGAAATCCGCGTGCGGAAAGCGCGCAGCCGCATCGACCAGCAATTGCGGCTGCTTAAACGGCCGCAACGAGCCGACGAACAATATCCGCGGCCTCGCATTTTTCGGCCGCTCCCAGCAAGGCATGAAGAACTTAGTATCCACGCCGGTCGGGACGACCTCGCTCGGCAAGCCGTAATGGCGCTCAAGGCTGCGCTTTACCGCACGCGAATTACTGAACAAATAGTCACATCGCAAGGTGGTTTGTTCCCATAGGCGCGCTGCCTGCGGTGCTACGGTTGGTTCGTTTCTAACGTCGGACTGCGATTCGATAGTTCCGATTGTGACGCGGCAGTCCCTCCATTTCTTTCGTAATTGCAAATACCACTTGCTGGCAGGAGCGGCCTTCACATAGAACAAAATGTCATGCTGCCCTACAAGAAATTCTCCTAGTATCCTGATCGTCCGAAGGCGTCGCGGCAAAGGTATTAAAGTCGTGTTAGGCCGGCTCGCAATCTGGGGATCTGGAGTGGCAGTGCAGAAGATTTTGACATGAAATCGCGCCTGATCCAGCCGGCGCACAATTTCCCGGGCATTAGACATTTGCGCGTTGGGGAGATCCTTATCAGCAAGACTGTCCACCAGGACGCCAATCGGCTTCATCTGCACCTGGATATTGGAGCGCGTTTCTGCGCGGGAAACACGGTCATTCTAGATTGGAACTCCAGCGGTTGACTCAGCCCATTCTAGCCGAAGATCGCGAAGGCGCGCGGTCAGTCTCTGATTCAAATCGCGGGAATTTAGAGAATCCGTCAGATGCTGGCGAGCGACTTCCAGAAGACGCCGCCGCGCCGGCGACGCCACCCCGTGGGCCACTGGATGGAGTTCGTGCGGATCAGCCTCCAGATCAAATAATTGTTCCGTCGAAATCCCAAAATTAAACACCAGCTTGTACCGCTTTTCGCGGATCGCCAGGATGCGCGCTCCCAACCGATCATTCAGCCTGAACGGATTGCTGCAACTGGTGATACATTCAACAATCGCCTGCCCGTCCCAGCGTTTTTCATCTCGCACCTGGGACCAGCAGCTGTTCCCCCGGAAGCTGCCCGGAATTGGCGCATCCATCGCATCGAGGAGTGTAGGAGCCAAATCAAGAAGACTGAAGGGCGTATTCACGAGCTGCGCTTTTACTTCGCCGGCGCGGATTAGTAGAGGGACCCGAATCAATTCGTCGGTAACTTTCGAAGGGGAATGGTAACGGCCGCCATGGTCGAGAAATTCTTCGCCATGGTCAGCGGTGAGCGCAAACACGCAATTGTCCCACACGCAAAGGTCGCGAAGCTTATTCACGAGCCGGCCAATCTGCACATCTACCCAGTGGATTCCGGAGTCATAGAGCGCGATTACCTGATCCCGCCGACGTTTCAACCGGGTCACACCCAGATCTCCGCGATTCCAATTCGAATTAACGTAGCGCGCGCGAAAGGCGCTCACATCGCTATTCCCCATCGAAGCGAGAGCCGGCAGCGGCGGGTAGTATGGACAATGCGGATCAATAAAATGCAGCCAGAGAAATAAAGGCTGGCCAGCATGCCCTGACAACCACTGGCAGGCCTGGTCGATAATCACATCAGCCGATGGGAAGCGCCGAAGCTTGTCAAGTGATGATGCAGTTCGCGAGGTCAGTCGCTGGCAGTACTGAAAGTAAAGTTCGTTGTAGAGGAAAGCCGCTGGGCCAAACTTATGGCAAGCTGCCGCCAAAGCCTGGTTCCAACGTGTCCGACGAATTTTCGTCACTTGGTTAGAACCGCTGGAGGGAAGAGCGCTGTCGGTATTGAGAAAATCTTGAAAATCCCCGAACCCCGCGCCATAGCCAAAGCGGGGAGACAAATAAGGGTTGCCTGCAACAAAGGCTGCGGACGAATAGCCCGACTGATTCAAAACGGAAGCAATCGTGGGTTCGTGCGGCGCCAAACCAATCACATCGCGACCCAGCGCCAAGGGATAACGGGATGCCATGATCCCTGGAAAGGAATAGTAGGTTGGCGCACCGGCTACGATCGCAGTCGAAAAAATTACGCTTTCGGCGGCAAGAGATTCCAAAAATGGCGTAGTTCGCCGGTTGTACCCAAGGAAACTGACATGATCCGCACGCAGGCAATCCACCGTAATCAAAACCAGCGACTTCAGCGCGCTCATTTATTTGCGCCTCGGTGGTAGAGGTGATGCTCAGCTACCTTTTGAACTCTGACGTCGACCGAAACCGGTCCATGGGTTGCTTTAAATTTTCCACGAGTCGCGATCTCATATACATCGCTGTCGTTCACATACAGCAGATTGGGATACTTTGCTTCCAGCGCAGAAAGAAAGCTGTCCAGCGCCAACAACGTCGGATCACGGAAGTTTTTGATCGAGGAATGAAAATTGATGGCATGCACGGAGACAACGGCGGGCGTGCCATGCGCAAAGCACTGATCCGCAAGCTGCATGTATTTTTCCAGTGGCAGTTCTCTCTGAGCCGGTTCGAAGTCAATGGTTCGATGAAGGTTAAAGACCTCCCATTCATCCATGTGGGGAGGCAATGGCGCGCCACTGCCATTCTGGCTGACTCGAACTCCAAGCTGTGCCCATGCACGATGGGTTTCCTTATTGGCTCGATAGCCAGGCGCACAAGCCGATTTTGGCGAGGTTGAAAAGAATGTTTTGAAAGCATCCACCGCTTGCCGGATCATTTCCTTCTGTGCGGAGGCGGCCGGGAAACCATTGCGAGACTTCTCCGGATTGCAATACTCATAGCCAACCC
>CATPBY010000002.1 GCA_955652845.1 uncultured Terriglobales bacterium
CCCACTCGCGCACCTGCCCGAATTCGCAGCCCATGAAGAGCAGCTTCTTGCCGGGCTGGGCGTACATGTATGCGAAGAGGAGACGCAGGTTGGCGAAGCGCTGCCATTCGTCGCCGGGCATCTTCCCGATCAGTGCTCCTGTGCCGTGGACGACTTCATCATGCGAGCGCGGCAGCACGAAATTTTCGTGCAACGAATAAGGACTGCGGAAGGTGAGAGCGTTGTGGTGATACTTGCGGTGAATGGGATCGTTCTGGAAATAGCGGAGCGTGTCGTGCATCCATCCCATGTCCCACTTCATGCCGAAGCCGAGCCCGCCGACATAAACGGGCTTTGAGACCATGGGCCAGGAGGTGGATTCCTCGGCCGTGGTTTGAATCTCGGGATGTTCTTTGTAGGCCTCCTGATTGAATCGGCGGAGGAAGTCAATGGCGTCGAGGTTTTCGCGTCCGCCGAATTTATTTGGAATCCACTCGCCTTCTTTGCGCGAGTAGTCGAGGTAGAGCATGGAGGCGACGGCATCCACGCGCAAGCCGTCGATGTGATATTTGTCGAGCCAGAACATGGCGCTCGACATCAGGAAGCTACGCACTTCGGGGCGGCCGTAATTGAAGATGTGGGTCTTCCAGTCAGGATGAAATCCCTGTCGCGAGTCGGCGTGCTCGTAAAGGTGCGTGCCGTCGAAGTAGGCGAGGCCGTGCGCATCGGAGGGGAAGTGCGATGGCACCCAGTCGAGGATCACGCCGATGCCGTGCTGGTGCAGGTAGTCGACCAGGTACATGAAATCTTGCGGCGTCCCGTAGCGCGAGGTGGGCGCGAAGTATCCGGTGGTCTGATATCCCCATGAACCGTAAAAGGGATGCTCCATCACCGGCATGAACTCGACGTGCGTGAAGCCCATTTGGCCGACGTATTCCGCGAGGCGCGGCGCGGTTTCGCGGTAAGTCAGAGGACGGTTGTGGTCCTCGGGGACACGCATCCACGAGCCTAGATGCACTTCGTAAATGGAATGAGGCGCGCGCTGCGAGTTACGGGCGCCGCGAATCTTCATCCATTCCTGGTCGCTCCACCGGTAATCCAGGTCCCAGACGACGGAAGCGGTGCGAGGAGGTTTCTCGTGTAGCAGGCCGAGCGGATCGGCTTTGTCGACGCGGTATCCGTGACGCTGCGATTCGATATGAAACTTGTAGAGCGCGCCGCGGGTCACGCCGGGCAGAAATCCTTCCCATATGCCCGAGGAGCCGCGGGGGCTCAGAGGGTTCGCTTTGGAAGCCCACTCATTGAAGCTGCCTACGACCGAGACGGAGCGCGCATTCGGCGCCCACACACTGAAGATTGCTCCCGACTGTCCATTGTGCGTGATGAGATGGGCTCCCATCTTTTCGTACATACGGTAGTTGCTGCCCTCGTTGAAGAGGTAAAGATCCTGGTCGGTCAGGACCTGCGGGGAAGCGAGTGTGGCGGTGGAGTCCGGCATTGCGGTGTCTAGTGTACCGGAAGATGGCATCGGTTTCAGTAGGGGCTATTCTTGACTTCACCTCAGGGCTTCTATGGGGTTTACCGTAGTCATTAGCCAGACCGCCACGGATTGGAACGATTGCTGCGGATCATGGTAAGGAAACGGACGCAGTAGCAGAGCATTGGTCACGGTAAAGATAGCCGTGTTCGAACCGATCCCCAAGGCGAGAGTGAGAACCGTTGCGCAGGTGAATCCAGGATTCTTGGCCAGCATGCGCGCTGCGAAACGGAAGTTGCGAAGGAGTGCTGGCATGACGCAAGGAATTATAGGATAACGCTGGACCTACCCGGTTGCCGCGCGATGGACTCAGGTCTGGCGACGGACAGCGATAACGGAGCCTTTCGTGCGTCGCGCGCGAAAATCTACATGCTAGACTGACCAGTTCCCATGCCTGCACTGCGCGTCATCCTTCTCTGGCACCAGCACCAGCCGTTTTACAAGGATCTGGTCACGGGCGAATATCGTCTGCCTTGGACGCGGCTGCATGCTCTCAAGGACTATTACGGCATGGTGAAGTTGCTGGATGAATTTCCCACCGTTCACCAGAACTTCAATCTTGTGCCCTCGCTGATGGTGCAGATTCAAGACTACGTGGCGGAGACGGCGCAGGATCCATTTCTAACAGTGGCCGCAAAGCCGGCCAAAGATCTGTCGGAAGAAGAGCGGCGGTTCGCGCTGCGATATCTATTTCAGGCGAACCCGCAGAATCTGATTGGGCGCTATCCGCGATACAAGGAGTTGTGGGAACGATTTCGCGAGCATGGCCATCATCCTGATCGCGCGGAGCGATATTTTCAGCCGCAGGATTTCACCGACCTGCAGGTGCTGTCGCAGATTGCTTGGTTCGACGAATTTTTTCTGGCAGAAAAAGACCTCGCGGCGCTGGTCGCCAAGGGACATAACTACTCGCTGGATGATCAGAAGTTCGTCATTGCACGGGAAAGAGAACTGATGGGCCGGGTGCTGCCAGCACACGCCGAAGCGGCGAAGAAGGGGTCGATTGAGCTTTCGGCCACGCCGTTTTATCACCCGATCCTGCCGCTGGTATGCGATACCAGCGCGGGAGCGGTCTCGTCTCCGGGATTGGCGCTGCCGCAGAACCGGTATCGCCATCCGGAAGATGCGCGCGAGCAGTTAGTTCGCGGTCTTGATCTGCATGAAAAAGTTTTCGGGCTGCGCCCCAAAGGCGTGTGGCCATCGGAAGGCAGCGTCTCGGAGGAGGTGCTGGCGATCGCGCATAGCGTGGGCATCCAGTGGATGGCCACCGATGAGGGCGTACTCGGACGGAGCACGGGCTTGTTCTTCGCGCGCGACGGCAACGGACGTCTGCCGGGGAACCTGGCGGAGAAGCTCTACAACATCCATCGCTATGAGAGCGGGTCGGCTGCGATGCACCTGGTGTTTCGCGATCACACGATTTCCGATTTGATCGGGTTCGTGTATTCGGGCATGCCTCCGGCAGAGGCGGCGCGGCATTTGATCAGCAACATCAAGGAGGCGGCCAAGCCGGTGCTCGCCAAGGGGCGCGATGCGGTAGTGTCGATCATTCTCGACGGCGAGAACGCCTGGGAATATTACCCGAAGTCAGGGCGCGAATTTTTGCGGCGCTTCTACGATGGACTGCAGCGCGAGCCCGGCGTGGAGGCTGTGACTGTATCGGAGGCGATTGCGCGGCACAAAGACTTCGGCAGATTGACCTCGCTGGTGCCGGGATCGTGGATCAACGCGAACTTTAATGTGTGGATCGGTGCTCCGGAGGACAATCGCGCCTGGGACTATCTCTACCACGCTCGTGAGTTTTATGCGCAGAATGCGGCGCGCGCGAACGAGACGCAGCGCAAGCTGGCTTTCGAGGAGATTCTGATCGCCGAAGGCAGCGACTGGAACTGGTGGTATGGGCCGGAACATCATTCGGCCAACGACCGCGATTTTGATGAACTCTACCGCAAGCATCTTTCCAACGTGTACCAGGCGCTGGGAGCGGCTCCGCCGGACTCTCTGGCGCAGCCCATCACCGGAGCGGAGGTGCGTCCGTCGTTTGTGCCGCAGACAGCTTACATTCATCCCCGAATTTCGGGCGACAAGGTGCGCTACTTCGAGTGGATGGGCGCGGCGGCCTACACCGCAGATCAGCGCGCGGGAGCGATGCACGGAAAACAGTTTCTGCTGGACGCTGTCTATGCCGGAATCGACAGCAGTTATTTGTATGGGCGGCTGGATTTCACCGGCAGGGTTCCGGAGGAGGACTCTGCACTGGTGGTGAACGTGGAGTCGTGGGCCGGGGGCGAGCCGCGTCCGCGGCGTGCGCTGCGGGTCGAGGCTTCGGTGCACGAACGAAAACTCAAGGCGTGGAAGATTGAGAATGGGTCGGATGAGCGGGCCATGGCTTCATCCACGCAAGCCGACGA
>CATPBY010000003.1 GCA_955652845.1 uncultured Terriglobales bacterium
ATGAAGAGCAAGCTCGCATTTTGCGCGCTCAGGCAATGCGTTTGTCCGAAGCGCAAGAGATCGAGCCCGCAGTCTTGGTGGTAAAGCAGTTGGAGAATATGGCGCAGAACAGCCGCAGCCAGGTGATTCAACTCTCCTATCATTCGGCCGCCGGCGCCGTGCTCGTGGCGCAGGGAAAGTACGTTGAAGCAATTCCCCATCTGGAAGAAGACTCCGCCGATCCTCTCTCCATGAAACTATTGTGGAGGGCGTATGGCAGCACTGGCGAAACCGAGCAGTCCCGGGCGATTGCCGCGAAATTAGCTGGGTTAAACGTGCCTACTCTCGAGCAGGCGCTGGTGGTGCCTCAATTCCGCGCCAGTCTGATCAGTCAAGGGCGCCAGCCTTAGCGGGGAAAAGCGACCAACATGCCCCGTTTTCCTATTCTCAAACTCGGAGCCTCAGAGGAACAGCAGCCACCTTCCCTTACCGGATATACTCCCGCGCTTTCCCTGGAAGGCCTGCAACTGGGCGTTGACAACCTGCGGCATGATGTTCACCTGAGTCCGCGGTTCGTGGAGCAGGCGCGCCTTCATGTCGCCCGCCTGATTGCACGTCACGGTGACATTGACGGATTGCTCGCAGCGGAAACGCCAGAGCGAAGCGGGGGCAGCCACTTCATAAAAGCAGCTCCGGTTTTGAAGACACCTAATAAGGCCAGTGCGGCCGAATTGAAGCCGCTTCTGACGGAGATACATATAGCGGGCTTGACCCGCGCCAAGGCGGCGGAAAATCTAGCGGTAGATTTGCTCTTCCGTTTGGCCATCATTAAATTTTTGCGGGTTGAATTGAACGCCCAGTTTGCGCAAATGCTCGAGCGCGGGCGCATGATGCTCAAAAGCTACGAGGGCGTTCGCCAGCAGAAGGCTTTGGAATATCGCGAGCTGATTGCCGCTTTTCAGGTGGCGAAAAAGATCATCCTGCGCAAAACCGGGCAGGAACTGTTCCGCATTCTTCGTGAGATTGAGAAGGAAACTCTGGCGCGCATGCGCCGTTCGCTCTTCGGCAACCGGGGTGAAGCCGAGTACCGGCTTTTCCTGAATCCGCTGATTTTCACGGAGGATGGCCGTGACACGTATCTCAACGCCGAGCACTATGTGATGTTGGGCAACTTTGACCGCGATCCTGACCGATTCGACAATATCCGCGGCGTCGCCTGCGAATTCCTTACGGGATTGAACCTGGGCCCTGAAGTGGAGCGCGAAGGGATATTGGATGCCTGGCTCAATGTGCCGGAAAATGCCGAGCAGTTAGTGGGGGCCGGCAGCCCGGATGATTCCACGCTGGAAGGCCGCTCCCAGAAGGCGCGGCTCGCTGCATGGATCGCACTGCTCGAACGGGAAGCCGCCATGAACCACGTGGTTGCGTCGTATGAAGTGGCGCCCTTGCTGGCCGAATACTCGCCTCGCATCAACGCTCAGCAATTGAAGAACAGTCTGATTTCGCGAGCCGAGCGAGATCGCGTGGAAAAGCTGATTGAGCAGCATGGCAAACTGTCATCTGACGCTCTTTACGCGGCCGTGGATCGGGTTTCAGGCTGTCGGGGAAGTGAGCGCGCCAAGATGGCAGGCCGCTTTCTGCGTGACTTTCTTCGTTATCACCGCGACCTGCGGAGACTGGAAGCGCTGAATGAAGCTCTGGACAGTGTCAACCTGATCGGCAACCAAAAAATGCGGGAACTCTCCGCTATGAATGGCACCCTCTACGATTTGCTTTTGCCAGAGGAGCAGAAGCCAACCGAGGACAAAGTGCTGCGCCACGTTATTTTGAAGGCCGATGTCCGGGATTCCTCCCGCTTGACTCGATCGTTGCTGGAACGAGGAATGAATCCAGCTTCCTACTTCAGTCTCAATTTCTACGACCCAGTCAACAAATTGTTGCCCAAGTACGGCGCAAATAAAGTCTTCCTGGAAGGCGACGCAATCATTCTGGCGCTGCTTGAGCGGGAGGGGGAGTCCAGCCTGGCGGTGAGCCGTGCCTGCGTGCTGGCACGGGAAATTATCGAAATCGTGAGGGGCTACAACCATCTGCTGGAGCGCGCCGGATTGCCTACGCTGGAACTGGGGATCGGCATCTCATTCCAGGATTCCGCGCCAATGTACTTGATGGATGGAGAACAGCGCATCATGATTTCCGACGCCCTGAATGAAAGCGACCGTTTGTCTTCCTGCAGCAAACGCGTGCGGAAGGCGATCGAACGTATGGAAAGTCCATTCAATGTTTATGCCTTTCAGACAGTAGACGACGCCGATGCCGGGGAAAGTCCTGATGATTTCATCATGAAATACAACCTGAACGGGATCCGCATCAGCGAAGCGGCATTTCATCGGCTGGAACGGGAAATTTCACTGGAAGCCTGCCAACTTGAGTTGCCCGAACTCTGGGGCAACGAAGAATTCCGCCTCTACAGCGGGCTGGTGCCGCTGGGCAACGATATATTCCGCAAGATTTTGCTGCGCGCCAGCCGCATCCCGCAGGTTGTGCCACAGGATTTTTCTTTACAGCACTGGACCGAGCGCTGGTATTACGAAGTCTGCTCCAACCCCGCCGTCTACACCGCCCTGGAATCGAAGGTTGCGGCGGGAAAGTAAAAGAATAACCAATAATTCTAAAAACCTGGTTTCATCCTGAGCGCCTTGAATGGAATCATCACTACAGCCTCAAGATCGACCGCAGCTCCATTCTTCGTCGCTGGACGGAAATGCCAACCGGCAAGCGCGGTCCGCGCATATTCGTCAAGCCGGTCATTCACCCCGCGGAGCACGCGCACTTCACCGACCGACCCATCGTCGCGAATAACCGCGTAAAGCGTCACAGTTCCCTGGACCCCGCGTCGCATCAGTTCCAGCGGATAGGCAGGGTCAATCTTTTGAGTGGCCGACGGAGCCACCAATTCGCCCTGCTCCTGATTTTGGTGCAATTCAGCAAAGCGGATGACCCAGCTGCCTCCAGCGGAATTGAGATTCGGCATGTTCAGGGTCATCGAATAAAACTTTCGATCACCGAAAATTTTCTTTTCCAGTTCGGTGGTGTTTTGATCGGACACTTGCAGGGCGGGCCGGGGAGCAGAACCGATGACGCGCGGCGGCGTTGCCTCCGCCAGCACGCGAGGGCCGCTCGCAGGCAGACTAGAATTACCGGTACCATTTCCCGAGGCGCCGCTACCCGCTACGGCGGAGGCTGATTGGCTGGAGCTTTCACCCACGTAGATTCCGGAAGGAACACCGGGAATACCGTTTCCTGAGCGGCCTCCATCTCCCTTTCCGGATGTATTATCCGCCGCGATATTCGGAGTTCCGGTTGCCCCAGGCTTCCCGGCTGGTGTTGCGGCAAACGTTCCTCGCCGGTTGCCCTCCGGAACCGCTATTCGCGAGCTCAGCAAGGATGGATGAATGCTGAGCGCAATGATGCGGCCATCTCCATGCGAGGCTACGCCTCCTCCCAATGAAGGTGGAGGAGGAACGACCTGGCTGGCAGCGCCATTGAATTCTGCTTGTGCCGATGCCGTTAAAGCACGCTGCTCCGCGACCGGTAATTGCGGCGCCGGGACAATGACTACAGCGCGGCCAATGGTTACATCTCCTAATCGGCGAACCGAAGTGGTTTCCACCCGCGGTGCAGGCGGTACCATCGCCGCAGAAGTTGCCGGCATGGTTCGGACCGATAGCGCAGAGGTAAGATTTGGAGCGGGCGCGACCACGGATGAAGGCAGCGCGGGCAGGTTCATCTCGACTTTGGCGCCAACGGTCGTCGCCAGCGGCGCGGCGGGTTGGACAGCCGGCCAGGCAACTATATTCGGCAGCGGCACATCCTGCTTCAGTTTCGTATCAGGAGGAGTGACAATTGTCTGGCTATTGTTGTC
>CATPBY010000004.1 GCA_955652845.1 uncultured Terriglobales bacterium
AACGATGATCAGAATGCAATTCGGCGAGTGCTTCACCGCCTGGCCAACGACTGCCTTCATGATGCCGTAATTGGTGTTGAGCAAATCGTCGCGGCTCATGCCCGGCTTACGCGGTATTCCGGCGGTAATAACGACTATGTCGGAATCCGCGGTGTCTTGATAGTCGTTCGTGCCGCTGACATGGGAGTCGCGCTTTTCGATCGGCATGGCCTCGAGAAGATCGAGTCCCTTGCCCTGCGGCACGCCTTCGATGATGTCAATCAAAACGACGTCGGCCAGTTCTTTGGAAGCGATCCAGTGAGCCGCCGTCGCGCCTACGTTTCCTGAGCCCACAATCGTGACTTTCTTTCGCATGATTTCCTCTTTAAGAAAAGAATTAGAGCTTAAGCACAGAGGTCACGGAGCTCATAGAGGAACCAAAACCCTATGCTCCTCTGCGTCCTTTGTGGTTCACACTTTTTATCTCGCGCCAGCCAGCACGCCCGCGCCCATGTTCTCGATGATGTGTCCCGCAAACTCGCTGGTCCTGACTTTTGTCGCGCCCGGCATCAGGCGCTCGAAGTCGTAGGTGACTTTCTTCTGCTCGATGGTCCGCTCCATGCTCTGTTCGATCAGGTCGGCCGCTTCGTTCCAGCCGAGGTGGCGAAACATCATCACGCCCGACAAGATCACCGACCCAGGATTGATGACGTCTTTATCCGCATACTTCGGCGCGGTGCCGTGCGTGGCTTCGAAGATGGCGTAGCCGTCGCCAATGTTCGCGCCGGGAGCGATTCCCAGGCCGCCCACCTGCGCGGCGCAGGCGTCGGAGATGTAGTCGCCATTCAGATTCGGCGTCGCGAGCACCGAATATTCGTCGGCGCGCGTCACCACCTGCTGGAAGATCGAATCCGCGATGCGGTCGTTGATCATGATTTTCTTCTTCCACGCGCCGTTGCCATGCGTCGCATAAATGCGGTCAAGCACCTGTTTCACTTCTTTTTCGACCGTCTGCCGGAACGCCGGAGGAGCGAACTCCATCCCGGGTTCAACCATCTCCGCATTCTGCGCCACAGTCAGATTGGAATTTTTGTCTTTGTTGTCGACGATCCAACTCTCGCGCTCGGTCACGACTTTGTCGCGAAATTCCTCGGTGGCGACGTCGTATCCCCACTGGCGAAACGCGCCTTCGGTAAATTTCTGGATGTTGCCCTTGTGCACCAGCGTGACCGACTTGCGGCCGGAGGCCAGAGCGTGCTGGATCGCCATCCGCACCAGGCGCTTGGTTCCGGTCACCGAAATCGGCTTGATGCCGATGCCGGAATCGAGGCGGATCTGCTTCTTGCCACCTTTCAGCATGTCTTTGTTGAGAAATTCGATCAGCCGGGCGCACTCCGGAGTTCCTTGTTCCCACTCGACGCCGGCGTAGACGTCCTCGGTATTTTCGCGGAAGATCACCACGTCCATGCGCTCGGGATGCTTCACCGGCGAGGGCACGCCCTTGTAATACTTCACCGGGCGCACACAGCAATAGAGGTCGAGAATTTGTCGCAGGGCCACGTTGAGCGAGCGAATGCCTCCGCCGACCGGCGTAGTCAAAGGCCCCTTGATCGCCACGCGAAACTCGCGGATCGCGTCGACCGAGTCATCGGGCAGCCAGGTATCGAACTTCGCCTTGGCTTTCTCTCCGGCGAAAACCTCATACCAGGCGACGCGGCGCTTGCCCTGGTACGCTTTCTCCACCGCCGCATTAAACACACGCAAAGAGGCTTTCCAAATATCGCGGCCCGTGCCGTCGCCTTCAATGAAAGGAATGATCGGATTATCGGGAACGTCGTATTTGCCGCTCGTATAACTGATTTTCTTTCCGTCCGCCGGTACCGCTACGCCGTTATAACTGCCCGCCATGCATAGCCTCCGCCACTAGAGTTTCCATACGCGATTTAGAAAACTTCCAATTATAAAGAATGCTTGGAATTTCGAGGCAGATTATTGTTATTCGCCGCATCGATCAAAATGGCCCGCCAGTCGTCGCCTGTGCCATAATCTGTGTTCTGAGCCAACCTGCGGGAGGATGCTTCATGACTCACTCTCTTCGCCATCTCCGATTGCTGCCCCTTGTCCTGGTTTTCCTCGTCGCCCTTTCAAGCGCTGCATTTGCCGCTGGCCGAAGCGATCGAACCCAGGTTGGAAACGCGATCTATGTCGGGCTCGGTGAAGAAGTCCAGGACGCAACCTGCTT
This sequence comes from uncultured Terriglobales bacterium, assembly GCA_955652845.1. Classification (GTDB taxonomy): domain Bacteria; phylum Acidobacteriota; class Terriglobia; order Terriglobales; family Acidobacteriaceae; genus JABCYV01. The sequence continues at coordinate 2,222 of CATPBY010000004.1, forward strand.
CGGTTGCAGCATCCGAGTCCGTGGACACGTAACCGGAGACGTGACTGCGTTTGGTGGCAGCGTTGTGGTTGAAGATCAGGGACAGATCAATGGTGATGCCACAGTTTTTGGCGGCGACTTACGGATTGACAAGGACGCGAAGGTTGCCCGCGATGTCACCGTGTTCGGCGGCAGGATCCGCCGGGATCCCTCGTCCACGGTGGGCGGTGACGTCACAAACATGGGCGGGCCGGGTTGGATGTTTCTGATTTTCCTGATGCCATTGATCTTCCTCGGGCTGCTTATCGCGCTCATCGTGTGGCTGATCCGGTTGGTTATGCGCCCCAGGGTCCCGGCTGCCGCCTGAACTACGGCGGCTCCCTTACCACCTTCGCGTGCCGAACGTCTTGCGCACACCCACGGTCATGAAGCGGCCCCAAGGCCCGTTGGTGCCCAAATCGGCGGGGCCCAGGTTTTTATTACGCGCGCCCAGTCGATCGAATAGGAAGTGTTGCGTCACGCGAAACTCAAATCCCTTGTCGATATAAATTCCGACCCCCCACGAGTGCTCAATTCCGATCGCATCCGGCGACCAGGTGTAGAGCGTCTTCGGGATCGTCTTGCCGAACAGGAACGCGGGAGCGCCGTACACCATAAACCGGCGCAGCTGACCCCGGCCAAAAGGACGCACCTCCAGAATTCCCGAAAGCATGTAGCGCGCGAACAGGCTGCAAGGCGCATTGACTCCGCCGTACTGGCCCGCGTTGCCGGCGCAGAGATTGGGATCAATCTCGTTGTGCGGAGGCGCCAAGTCAAACTGCGCCCAGCCCCAGAACATGTCCCGCGGGAAAAACATGCGATCGTCGGGACCAGCGTCCCGCCAACTGCCTTGCGAAGACTTGGTTTCCGACCCATTAGCCTGCGATCCGTTTCCCTGCGAATTGAGGGACGAGGCAATCTGCCCTGCCGCCACCGAGAGGAGTACAGGAACTGCGAACAGCCACGCCCACTTTTTCATTGAGCCTCAAAAATGAGTTCATTTCGTTCTGAATTATGATTGCCGGGTTCCCGAAGCCTGCATCTTCCGCTTAGATCGCAGGATTCGAAGGATGCCCGGTTGAGTAGAGCGCAACAT
>CATPBY010000005.1 GCA_955652845.1 uncultured Terriglobales bacterium
CCTCGGCTCTTGGCTCTTGGCTTTTAGTCTAAGCTCTGATTGGAAAGCGTTATACTTAGCCAGAAGCTAAAGACTAATAGCTTCTGGAAGCTAAAGGCTAAGAGTTAAGAGCTAAGCGCTTGTTCTCGTTCTTACTGTGCTGCTGCTCCGCTGACAATCTCAATAATCTCTTTCGTGATCTTTGCCTGACGGGCTCGGTTCATGGCCAGGGTCAGGGAATCGATCATGTCGGTGGCATTATTGGTGGCGGCGTCCATGGCGGTCATCCGAGCCGCGTGTTCTGCTGCTACCGATTCCTGCATTGCGCGGAAGATCTGGATGCTCACATACTTGGGAAGCAATGAGCGGAAGAGTTCCTCCGCTGGCTGCTCGTAGATGTAATCTACGGGAGCCGTGGCAAATTTTGCCGCCTCCGCGTCGATCTCTCGAGTATCCGCAGGACGAATTCCCACCCCGGCGCCCTTTGCGGCTTCCAGAGCCCGTTCCCGTTCCTTTTGTGTCATTCCTTCAGCCTGGCGCACTTCCGGCGCGCCGATTTGCGCGATGGGCAGCAACTGTTCGACCACCAGACGTTGCGCGATGACCGACTTGAATTCGTTGTACACCAGGTAGACGGAATCAATCTCTTCCTTCGCGTAGCGCTCGATCACTTGCTCCGCGAGTTCGGAAGCCAATCTGTACTCCACTTTGTTGAGTACGCCGACGTGCTCGCCGATCAAAGCAGTCCGCGCTGTTTCCGGCGATTCCGTTTCCCGCGGCTTAGCCACGGGAAATCGCCGGCGCAGAAAATCGCGGCCTTTGCGACCGATGGCTTCAATCTCAATATTCTTGCCGCTTTTCGATTCCAGAAAACGCATTGCAGATTTCAAGATGTTCGCATTGAATGCGCCAGCCAGCCCCTTGTCCCCAGTCACCACGATAAGAAGCACGTTGTGCTCCGGACGCTGCGCCAGCAAGGGATGCTTGGGCTCCCCTGTCTCGGGGTCGTAAATCTCCGCGCGAGATACCAGCGACTTGAGCACGTTGGTCAACATCTGGGCGTAGGGACGCGCCGCCAAAGCCCGTTCCTGCGCGCGCCGCAGTTTCGCGGCCGAGACCATCTTCATGGCCTTGGTAATCTGCCGCGTGTTAGTCACGCTGCGAATCCGGCGCCGGATGTCGAGTATGTTTGCCATAAATCAGTTTGTGGTTTGGTCGCTAGTCGTTAGGCTTCGGCTGTGCGATCTTTGCGGTTAACACTTGTGACTCCCCAAAGACTACTTCGCTACCGCCGCCTGGCGCTCGGCTACAAACGCTTCTTTACTTTGCTTGATGATCTTGCTCATCTCAGCTTTCAAGTTGTCATCGAGGACTTTCTTCTCCATGATGGTGCGCAACAAGCCGGGATTGGTCGCGTCGGTGAACTTGTAAAGCTCGGCTTCAAAGTCGCGCACCTGGTCGACCGGCAGATCGTCAAAAGCCCCGCTGGTGCCGGCAAAGATAATCAGAATCTGCTTGGAAAATGGCAGCGGAGAAAACTGCTTTTGCTTGAGCACTTCAACCAATCTTTGCCCGCGATTAAGCTGTGCCTGCGTCGCCTTATCGAGATCGCTGCCAAACTGTGCGAATGCCGCCAGTTCGCGATACTGCGCCAGCTCCAGCTTCATGCTTCCGGCAACTTGGCGCATGGCCTTGATCTGCGCGCTGCCGCCCACGCGGCTCACCGAAATACCAACGTTGACCGCCGGCCGCACGCCGCTGTTGAAAAGGTCGGTCTCGAGAAATATCTGGCCGTCGGTGATCGAAATCACGTTGGTCGGAATGTAGGCGGAAACGTCCCCAGCCTGAGTCTCGATGATGGGCAGGGCCGTCAATGAACCTCCGCCATTCTTGTCACTCAGCTTGGCCGCACGCTCCAGCAGGCGGGAGTGAAGATAAAAAACATCTCCGGGATAAGCCTCGCGGCCCGGTGGCCGGCGCAGCAAAAGCGAAATCTCGCGATAGGAGGCCGCATGCTTCGAAAGATCGTCGTAAATCACCAGCGCGTGACGCTTGGAGTCGCGGAAAAATTCCCCCATGGCGCAGGCCGCGTAAGGGGAGATGTACTGCATGGGCGCAGGCTCCGACGCCGACGCTGCCACCACGATCGTGTAATCCATCGCGCCCGCATCTTGGAGAATCTTCACCACCTGCGCAATCGAAGACCGCTTCTGTCCGACTGCGTTGTAAATGCAAATCAGGTCATTACCTTTGTTGTTGATGATCGTGTCCAGCGCAACGGCAGTTTTGCCGGTCTGGCGGTCGCCAATGATCAGCTCGCGCTGTCCACGGCCGATCGGGATCATGCTGTCGATGGCCTTCAACCCGGTCGCCATCGGTTCGCGCACCGGTTGCCGGTCGATCACGCCTGGCGCAATGCGCTCCAGCGCAATAAACTTGTCGGTCGCAATAGGACCTTTATCGTCAATCGGCTGGCCCAGCGAATTCACCACTCGCCCGACCAGAGCGTCGCCCACGGGCACGCTCATGATGCGGCCGGTTCGCTTCACTTCATCGCCTTCTTTGATTTCGGTGTATTCCCCCAGCAGCACCACACCTACCTGATCTTCTTCGAGGTTCATGGCGATTCCGGCCACATCGTGAGGAAAGGAAAGCAGCTCACCGGCCATAACTTTGTCCAGACCGTGGACACGAGCAATGCCATCACCCAGGGTGAGGACAGTTCCCACTTCGTCCACCGCAATCTTGGACTCGTAATTCTCGATTTGTTGCCGGATCAACTGCGTGATCTCGTCTGCTTTAATTTGTGCCATAGGGTCGGCTTCCAGCTCCTGGCTCCTCAGCTTTTGTGACTTACAACCCCTGACTTTTACTTTTTAGCTTTTAGCTTTTCGTGTCCCTTTGCGTCCCTTGCGGACGTTCTTTACGCCCCCTGGGCTAAATGCTCTTCACCGAACTTGATGCGACCTAAGAGCTGATAGCTTCGCGGATCCGTTCCAGCTGTCCCCTGACTGAGCCGTCGTAAATCGTGCTGCCTACCCTCACCGTAGCCCCGCCCAATACCGATTCATCGCGCGAGTAGCGAGCGCGCACCTTTTTGCCGGTAAGTTTTCCAACTTCAGATTCCAATTCACGTCGCTCTCCGTCGCTCAATTCACGTGAGCTGGTGATTTCCGCTTCCGCAAATCCCAGCCGCCGGTCCAGTTCATGCTCCAATTCCTTCACGATCGGCCCCAGAAACGGAACCCGCCGGTGATCGATCAATACCGCCATAAAATTGCGCACCGGCTTCGAGATGCCTTCGCGGGCGGCGATGGCATCCAGTACGGCTCGTTTCTGCTCGGCGGGAATGGAAGGTGTTTCCCACACTTCCCTTAAGTCGCGGGCGCCGGCCACCAGGCTGACTAACGATTTCGCCTCCTGCAGGGTCAGGCTTGGATCCAGGCGTTGGTTAAACACTACGTCGGCGAAGGCGCGGGCATAGACGCTGGTGACGGAAGCCATGCCTTAATGTCCGCCCTTTCCGCCATTCGCGCCGCCACCGTCGGGTTCGGTTCGAGAAAGCTGATCGGCAAAATTACGTATCAATCCCTGGTCAGTTACAGAATCCACCTTAATCTGCTTGATGGCGAGCGCAACCGCAAGATCGGCCGCGTAGGCCTGAAGTTCGCGGCGCGCGGACTTCGCTGCCGCCGCGATCTCCTGCTCCGCGGATTCGATAATTTTGCGACCGTCTTCCTCTGCGGCTGCCTTGATCCGCTCTTCTTCCGCGACTGCATCGGCCTCTGCCGAGGCCCGCATTTTACCGATCTCGTTTTCCAATTGCGAAAGCCGCGCGTCAATATCTTTGAGCCGCCGGTTGGCCTCTTCGCTGGCGCGCTGCGCATCCTGCATCGCCTTCTGAATAGAGTTGGTCCGGTCGCGGAAAAGTCCCGGCAGGTTCTTCTTGGATACCCAAAGGATCAAACCCGCCACTACCGCAAAATTCAGCAGAATACTCAACCAGTAAGCGTGCTCCAGGCTCAGGCCGGTTTTGGTCGCGATCCAGTTTACTGAGGAGGACTTCTTGAATTGGTCCTGATCGTCCTCGCCTGCGGCCTCGCGGCTTTCATGGGCTAGTTGAGAGGCTACGCCGCGCGGATGACGCTCACCCTGGCGCGCCGCGGAGTTTGAGTTCGCTGGGCCGGAATCTCGCGCAGCCCGCGCCACAACCGGAGCGAGCAAGCACACAAAAAGCGCAAGAGAAAATACCGGCAGAGCGCACTGAACGCTTCGCTTGGGTGCTGTCATTGGCCGCCTGCAGGACGCTGCGCCATTGCCGGACGCAGCACCGTACGGATGATTTCAGAAGCCAGCCTTCCGATTTCCGCCTGCAGCCCGGCCTTAGCCTCTTTTGTATCGCGTTCGATGACCGTTTGAGCCTGTTCCACCTGCGCCTGCGCCTTGAGTCGCGCTTGAGCAACCGCCGCAGCCCGAGCTTGCAATGCCGCTTGCCGCCGTCCCTCCTGGCTCTTAAATAACGCCATGCGAGCTTCCCTCAGGCGTTGCTCGTATTCCGCAGTACGACCTTCCGCAGCCGCGATGTCGGCGCGGGCTCTTTCCACCGCGCCTTCGGTTTTCGCTCGCCGCTCAGCGAGAATCTTGACTAAAGGCCTGTGCAATACCAGGTTGTAAACTGCATACAGCAACACTACCAGGATGATGGTGGGTACAGAACCAAGCAGTAATCCGCCTAACTGTTGCAGTATCTCGTCCATTTGGATGCTGATATCAGTCTAGATTGAAAGAGGGCTTAAAACCCTTGAAGTTAACATTTTACGGGGATGCTGTCAACGCGCGGCAGGTGCCGCTTCGGGAAGTTTCCAGGCAAGTTGGCAAGTCCCTCATAAATTAAGGGAAAGAATCCTTGACATCTGAGCCAAGGAGTCTAGGATGTAAATATCACCTCCGATCCAATTCAGGATCGAATGGGCCGCTAGCCAAGGACTGTCACCGCTTCTTGGTTGTCGGCCCATTTAAATTGCTACAGCTTGGACAATGCCGATGCGGTGGGAACTTAGTCCACCACCCATTCTCGCACTCTCCTCACGACCGATTCGGGGGCCTCTGCTTCCAGTTCCACTAGACCGTCTTTATAGTGCCGAGCGTAGATCCGTGAGCGCGCTTCCAGCAGAGCCAGTAGCTTTCCCTCTTTTTGAGGCATGCGCAGCCGAACTCGACTGAGAGGATCTTCATGGAGCATCTGGTCGATTCGGTCGCGCAGGGTGCTCATGCCGATGTCTTTCGCCGCCGAAACCAGAACCGTGGTCGCATCATCGCGCAGCGAATCCCGCTGCC
>CATPBY010000006.1 GCA_955652845.1 uncultured Terriglobales bacterium
GGGATCTTCCATCTGCTCGCAGATGGCGACCTTGAACCCTTTGCGGATGAGTTTTCCAATATAGCTTTCGGCCGCGTGATAGGGAACTCCACACATGGGAACGGCAACGCCCTTTTCCTTGTTGCGCGAGGTCAGGGTGATTTGCAGCTCGCGCGAAACCACCAGCGCATCGTCAAAGAAGAGTTCGTAGAAATCGCCGAGGCGAAAGAACAGCAGGGCGCTGGGATGTTCTTTTTTTATGGAGGCGTACTGCCGCATCAACGGGGTGGACGGCTCGTTCATCTCAGGCGGATCGTGCGCGGATTATAACAAACAACGCTGCCGATTCTCTGTGACAGAAATCATCAGTTGACGCGCCTGACACTAAATGGTTTCCTTACTGGCATGGAACTTCGCAAAGATCCGATCACCCGGTCCTGGGTGATCACTGGCGACGACGTGCCCGATAGCGGCCCCCGCGCGGAGGCAGTGTGCCGGTTCTGTGCAGATTCGCCAGCGGCGCCGCAACTGGTCTCCAGCATGGCCGGAGGCGAAGGACCGTGGTCGGCGCGCGCCGTGGTGCATCCCACTCCGTTGTACCGGATCGAAGGCGAACCGTCGCGGCGGGCCGACGGGCTTTACGACCGGATGCGCTCGGTAGGAGCTCACGAGGTGCTGATCGAGAACCCGCGGCATGATCGCAATCTGTGGAATGCGAGTGATGGAGAAATCGAGCAGTTTCTGATGCTGGCGGCGCAGCGCATTCAGGATCTCAAGCGAGACGCACGCTTCAAGTACGTGAGCATCTTCAAGAACCACGGAAGCAGCGCCGGACAAGAGTTCGAGCATCCCACGGCGCAGCTGACAGCTACCACGTTCGTACCGCGCAGGGTGCTTTACGAACTGCGGGCGGGCCGCGATTATTTTTCGCAAAAGGAACGCTGTGTCTTCTGCGATATTCTTTCCCAGGAAGTGCAGCAGAACCAGCGCATTCTTGAAGCTCGGGGCGACTTCATTGCATTGTGTCCTTACGCGCCCCGCGTGCCCTACGAGACCTGGATTATTTCGCGGCTTCACGAAGCGGCTTTTGAGCGCTTTGCACTGGGCCGGCCGGGAAGTATACGGGATCTGGCGGCATTGCTGCGGCGCACCCTGCAGCGGGTCCGCATCATCACCGAAGAGTTTCATCTTGTGCTGCACACTTCGCCGAACAGGCTGCATCGTTCCGAAAGTCTGGGCTATTGGAAGACCATCGACGAGGATTATCACTGGCACATCGAAATCCTGCCGATCATCGCTTCAAAGGCGAAATCGTATACCTTCAAAGAGGTTTACTATTCGCCAGTGGCGTCTGAGACGGCGGTGAAACGGTTGCGTGAGGCCCAGATCGACGGGTAATTTTCCGGCTATCCTGCCTCGGGATTTTACGTTTAGTGCAATGACCCTGCGCCGCATGAAGTCGTACACCGGTGGTCAGGGATACGTCTATCAGTATTATTTTGTCGGCAAACGGCGCGCTTTGGATGTGTCAACGCAGGCGGCGTCCGACGAGTACATATTTGATGTCACTTCTGACCGCAAAACAACCTACGCCGTAAGCATCTTGCTGCCTGACGACGCTGTCCGGGAATGGTCGACCGCCCATGGGCGCAGTCTTACCGATGCGGAACAATACGGCGCGGTCAAAATGCGCCTGTTTCAAGCCTTCGATGAAATTGAGGACATGATGGGGGAGGGCCGGAGCCTGCGAGTGAACTCCCGGCAACTCAAGGATTTGCTAGCGTCGCTGGGCGTGCAGTAACCAAGCCAGGCGCATGTATCGAGCTGCACAGCAGGTGTGGTAACTCCGCACAGCCCCTCGCCCCGCTGAACTGCGCCGGGTCTTCATGGGGAAAAACGCTGAAATTCAAATTGAACCACTGCCAGGCCGGGATCTGGTCAATATCTGCCGCGCTGCAGACTATAATCGGCTTTACGGGCGGCAAGACGCTGCGCCGCGGTTTCTTACAACTTTATGCCTGTGCTTTGGCTGCGAGTCGCGCTTGCTTTTTATACCTTGGGATTGCTTTATGCGCTGCTGGCGCTTACTGGCGGCGCTTCGCGATTGAGCCGGATTGCGCTGCCGGCAATGACTCTTGGTGTGGTGTTCCAGTTCGTCTCGGTTACCGAATCTGTGATGCGATCCGGACAGATCGCACTGGGGTCAGTCAATGATTCGGAGTCGTTTCTCGCCATTCTAGTGATGCTGGCGTTCATGATTGTTTTCCTGCTCTATCGCACAACCTCGCCCGGTATTGTGGTCTTTCCACTGGTGTTCGTTTTGACTTTCATGGCAGCAACCGGCCAGCAACCGTTTCTGGTTACCTCGCCGGGCCTGCGTCACGGTTGGCTCATTGCCCACATTGCCCTGATTTTCACCGGGTACGCGGCACTCTTCCTCAGTTTCAGCGCAAGTATTTTGTATCTGGCGCAGGAACGCAGCCTCAAGTCCAAGAAGCCCGGGGGATTACTGTTAAGGCTGCCCGCGTTGGAGGTGATTGATGAGATCGGCTACCGGTCGCTGCTGCTCGGTTTCCCGTTTATGACGCTGGGCCTGGTTGCCGGGATCGTGGTCGCGCAGGCTACGTTCGGACGGATCGATTTGCTCGACCCGAAAATATTGCTCTCGATTCTGATGTGGGCGGTCTACATGCTGATGCTGTATACCCGCTGGAATGCAGGTTGGCGCGGCCGGCGCGCCGCTTACCTGGCCGCGGGAGCATTCGTGGCCGCGCTGATTGCCTGGTCGGCGAATTACTTCAGCGCGATCCACAGGTTCGTGCAGTCATGAAATTTCAACTCATCGGTGTAAACCACAATACGGCGCCGGTGGAAGTGCGGGAACGGCTGGCCATTCCCGAATCGCGAATGCCTGAAGCTGTCAAACGTTTGGCCGAACATCCGGGGGTTGATGAAGGACTGATTCTGTCCACCTGCAACCGGGTCGAGATGCTGACCCAAACCAAGAATGGCGGCGCAGATCTAAGGCAGTTTTTAGGCAGCTACTTTCGCGTGGATCCTTCGGCCTACGAATCTCATTTGTACGAGTACCACGAAAAAGATGCGATCCGGCACTTGTTCCGCGTGACTTCCAGCCTGGATTCCATGGTGGTGGGTGAGCCGCAGATTCTGGGCCAGGTGAAGGAAGCATACGCCACGGCCCGGGCTGTGGGGGCGGTGCATTCGCAGCTCGATTTATTGCTGACCCGTGCCTTTGCTGTAGCCAAGCGCGTCCGCACCGAGACTGCAGTAGGATCATCGGCGGTTTCGGTGGCATCCGTGGCCGTCGAACTGGCAAAGAAGATTTTCGGATCCCTGAGCGGCAAGCATGTTTACCTGGTGGGCGCGGGAAAGATGAGCGAACTGGCGGCGCGACATCTTCTGGCTCATGGCGCCGGTTCCATCTTTGTGGCGAATCGCACGTACGATCGAGCCTCCCAACTGGCCGCCAAGTTCAACGGGCAGGCCATCCGTTTCGAGGAACTCTATGAAACCTGCGATCGCGCGGATATCGTAATCACCTCGACCGGCGCTCCAGTTACCATCTTCCGCCGTGAGCATGGTGAACGCTTTTTGAGCCGGCGAAAGAACCGTCCCATGTTTTTCATTGATATCGCGGTGCCGCGCGATGTTGATCCCGAGATGAACCGACTGGATGGCATTTTTGTCTACGACATTGATGATTTGCAGCAGGCCGTGTCCTCTCACGTGGCCGACCGTACGCGCGAGGCTGAGCGCGCCGAGGCTATTGTCAACCAGGAGGTCGAACGGTTCCAGGCACGACTGCAAACGCTGGATGTTGTGCCCACCATCGTTTCTCTGCAGGACCATCTCGAAACTATCCGCCAGGCGGAGATCGATCGCGTTCGAGGGAGATTGGGGACGCTCTCGCCGGACCAGGAGCTGGCGATCGAAACCCTGACGCGAGGGATTGTCAGTAAAATCATGCACACGCCGATTACGGCGCTTAAAACTGCGGCGCATGAGCCGGAAGCCACCACCGTCATCGATATCGCCCGCCGCCTGTTCAATCTGGAAGGGAAAGACCGGAAAGAAAGAAAAAAGAAGGCGGTGGAATCTGCGGGCGGGGATCCGGGAGCGACAGGGTAGTGGCTGGGCTGCGCATCGGTTCGCGCGGATCACAACTCGCGCTCTGGCAGGCGCAGCACATCAGCGCGCTATTGCGGGCTCGCGGCCATGTGGTGCAAATTGAAATCATCAAGACAACCGGCGACAGGATCACCGATGTTGCCCTCGCCAAGGTTGGCACCAAGGGGATGTTTACCAAAGAGATCGAAGAGGCGCTGGCTGCCGGAGAGATCGACTTCGCCGTGCACAGTTTGAAAGACCTGCCCACCCAGATTCCAGCCGCCTTCGAAATTGCTGCGATTACCCGGCGCGGGGACCCTCACGATGTTTTCTGCTCTTCGCGCTATGCGGACATTCACAAGTTGCCGCAGCAGGCGCGTGTGGGCACGAGCAGCTTGCGCCGCCAGGCGCAATTGAAGGCGTTACGGCCGGATATCAATGTTTACCCGCTGCGCGGAAACGTGGATACACGGTTGCGCAAACTCGCAGAGGGAGAGTACGACGGCATTATCCTGGCCGCAGCCGGGGTGGAACGGCTTGGCAAAACGGAACTGGTCCGGCAGGTTCTTCCTGTAGAAGTGATGTGTCCGGCGGCGGGGCAGGGAGCTTTGGCGATTGAGATTCGCTCGCGAGATTCCGAAGCGCGGCGGCATGTGACGTTTTTGGAAGATAGCGCCGCCCGCGCAACTACAACTTGCGAACGCGCATTGCTGAACAAGATGGGGGGAGGCTGCCAGGTTCCAATTGGCGCGCTGGCTGAAATGCGGGACGGCCGCATGCATCTGGAAGCGATCGTGGCCCGGCCCGACGGGTCACAAGTGTTGCGCGAGTCCGGGGAAGGGAATGATCCCGTCGAAGTGGGCGAGATCGTGGGCGAAAAACTGCTTCGTGGCGGAGGAGATGCCATTCTCGCGGAAGTCTACAGCCAAAGCGCAGTATCTCCCCAGCAACCTTGAGCCATAGTGCCACGCTCGTTGTTTCGGTCTGGGTGGCGCCCGAGGCCTCATCCGCGTGCTGCTTCTTTTCTAAATGAACTCCCGCGAAGAGCCCCGACGCGTCAAGGCCAGGTTATTGCCTTTGGCCGGCTTTCGGATACTAGTCGGCCGGGCGCGACATCAAGCCAGCGCGCTTTCCGCGGGTCTGCGTAAACTGGGAGCCAGGGTGATCGAAATTCCGTTCATCGAGATCCGCAAGCCGCGGTCCTTCAAAGCGCTCGACAGCGCGCTGAAAAACCTTCATGAGTATGACTGGCTGATCCTGACCAGCGTGAACGGGGTAGAGGCCCTGTGGGGGCGGGTTCAGGACCTTCACATCAACCGCAAGAATTTGCGCCTCTTGAAAGTTGCCGCCATTGGTCCGGCGACCCGGCGGGCGATCGAGAAGCGCGGCATAAAGGTGGATGTTGTCCCCCAGGAATATGTGGCGGAGTCAGTAGTGAAAAGCCTGCGCCGCCGCATAAAAGGCAAACGCGTATTGCTGGCACGCGCAAAAATTGCCCGCGATGTGATTCCTCGGGAACTGCGTCGCCTCGGCGCGACGGTGGATGTGGTGGAGGCTTACGAAACCGTGATTCCTGAATCGTCGCGCAAGCGGCTGCGCGATGTACTCAGCGATTCCAAGCGACATCCCCATGTGATTACTTTCACCAGTTCTTCCACCGCTAAAAACTTTGTGGCGCTGCTGCACGGGCGGGACGCCCGCGCCTCGCAAAGCAAGGTCGCTTCGATTGGGCCGGTTACGTCGTCGACGCTGCGCGATTTAGGGCTGCGAGTGGACATTGAGGCTCAGGAATACACGATCCCCGGCTTGATAAGGGCGATCGCGCAATCTAAAGCACATCAGGGATTCAGCGAACAGCCACAATCGGCTGGAGGCACCCGGGCTCTCAGGAAGTCGGCCACGCGCTGGTAGGCGTCAATCTGGTTTTCCAGGCGGGAGAAGCCGTGGCCTTCATTTTCGTAAACTTTGTATTCCGCGATGCCTCCCCGCTTCTTGACTGCATCCACCACCTGCTGAGCTTCTTCCTTGGGACAGCGCGGGTCATTTCCTCCGGCCAGCAGAAGCAGCGGCGCTTTGATCTGGTCGACGAAAAAAATCGGAGAACGATCTTCGAATAGCGTTTTGTTCTTTACCGGATCGCCCATGGTCGCGAGGTCCATCTCGCGCAGCACCGGATCCTCATTCTCAAGTTCCGTGAAGTAATTGACGAAGGGCACGATGGGAACGCCCGCCGCCCAGACGTCGGGAGCCTTGGTCACACCCATCATGGTGAGATAGCCGCCGTAACTGCCGCCCATCAACACAATTTTTTTAGGGTCGAGAAAGCCAGTTTGCTTGATGAAATCAGCCGCGGCCACAACGTCCTGAAGATCCCCGCCGCCCATGTCGAACAGGTTTGCCTGCTGAAATTCTTTTCCATAGCCGGTGGACCCGCGATAGTTGGGAGCAATCACCATGTAACCCTGATTCACCATGTGCTGGATAAACCGGTTGAACGAGTTGACGGTCTGCGAGGTCGGACCGCCGTGAACATAGACAATCGCCGCGTTCTGGCCGTTGCGCTGCATATTGTACGGAACGTACACAAAGGCAGAGATGGTCCATTTGCCATCACGGCTGGGGTAGTGCACCAGGAAAGGCTCGGCCATATCCTCGGGATGAATTCCTGCCAGCAGCGACTTTGTCACTTGATGCGACGCACTATCTGCCAGCGAATAGACCCAGGCATCGTTCGGCGCGGTCGGACCGTTATGGTAGTAGAGCAAGCGCGAGCCATCGCGGGAGAAAGCCGAGTCAGCTCCGCCCAACGTGTTCACGCCTCGGGGCAAAGGCAGGGAAGTGGTTTTGCCGGAGGCCAGATGATGCAGATACACATCGGTATTCCCATCAACGTTCGCGATCCAGGTTACTGATTTACCATCCGGGGAAAAATTGCCGGCGCTTATTTCCCATTTGTCGCGGGTAAGCCAATCAATCTTTTTCGATGGAATATCGAGCAATCCCACATTGTCGTATCCATTGGCCGCGTTCGAAGTAATAAGAAGGTGTTTACCGTCGGGGGAGAAGTGGTCAGCGCGGTAAAGCTTTTCGCCTTCATGCGGGGTGAGCAGGTCGGATTTCCCGCTTCCCAGATCGGCGAGAAAGACATTCGAATCTGTCCCCTTGGCTTGCTCCTGGGTGTACGCGATGTACTTGCCGTCTGCGGACCAGATAGGAGCGACGTTCATCTTGTCCTTGGGCGTGCCGCTGGTCAGATGCCTGGTGTCGCGCAACAGGATGTCGTAAATGTCAATTTCGTAGACTGATGACGTCTTTGGCTTCACCGTGTAGGCGAGATACCGCCCGTCGGGCGACCAGGCCGGGCCTTCTTCGGCGATCTCCCGTGTGTTGGTGACATTGACCAC
>CATPBY010000007.1 GCA_955652845.1 uncultured Terriglobales bacterium
AGTCATGGCTGCGCAAATAACTGACAACTCCGCAATCATTGGCGTTTCGCGGCTACGGCTCTGCTCCAGGCGGTCTAGTCCCTTTTTGAATGAGTGGCGTCCCAAAAGCGTAAAATGCCAATGAGTCTTATGCGCCGGGTCTATCTCGACAATAATGCCAGCACGCCCGTGCTTCCCGAGGTTTTGGAGGCTATGTGTCCATTCTTCTCGGCTCGCTTTGGCAATGCATCTTCCATTCACCGTCACGGACAGGATAGCCGCGCTGCAGTGGAAAGAGCCCGCGAACCTGTGGCCAGGCTGCTGGGAGGTCATCCTTCGGAGATCGTCTTCACCGGCGGCGGTACTGAAGCTGACAACCTGGCAATCTTCGGAGTAGCCGGCGCCGGCGATCACATTATTACCTCCACAATTGAGCATCATGCTGTTCTGAATGCCTGCAAGCATTTGGAAGATTTGGGATGCGAGGTATCCCGAGTCCCGGTGGATCGTCGGGGACTCGTCGACCCAGATGACGTTCGTCGCGCATTGCGGGCGAATACGAAGCTGATCAGCATCATGATGGCGAACAATGAGACTGGAGTGCTGCAGCCGGTCCAGGAGTTCGGCAAAATAGCCGCGGAGGCGGGCGTTTACTTTCATACCGACGCAGTTCAGGCGGCCGGCAAAATCGAGATCGACGTGAATCGCATCGGCTGCGACCTGCTTTCAATCTCTGGCCACAAGATGCACGCTCCGCAAGGCGTGGGGGCTCTGTATGTGCGTAGAGGAACGGCTCTGCAGCCGATGATTTACGGAGGAAGCCACGAACGTTCCCGCCGTGCTGGCACGGAGAATGTTCCCGGCATTGTGGCCCTGGGGAAGGCGGCAGAGATCGCTCGGGAAGGTCTCGAGCGAGGTAAAACGGCGTTGATGTCAGCGCTGCGCGACCAGCTTGAGCAGACGATACTCGCTGCGGTGGAAGCTGCGGCCGTGAATGGCGAAGCAGCGCCGCGAGTCCCCAACACTACGAATATTTACTTTGATCACATCGATGGAGAAGCCCTGGTGATCGCTCTCGATCTCAAGGGCCTGGCGATCTCGACCGGCGCGGCATGTTCTTCCGGCGCGATTGAGCCCTCGCATGTCCTGCTCGCAATGGGTGTGCGGCCCGACCGGGCGCGGGCCAGCGTTCGGTTCAGCCTGGGCCAGCAGAATACCTCCGATGAAGTTGAATTCGCTCTCAGCCTGGTTCCAGCCACCGTAGCCCGCTTGCGGAAACTTTCGCCGATTTGCGATAGAGTAGAAAATAGCTCTTAGCTCTTAGCCTTTAGTTCTTGTCGGGTCTTTTGCAGACAACGATTGGTTAAGACTTGTTAGAGCTTTTTTTTGGTATTTATAAGGTTAAGTCCTTTATCTACACAGCTGCAACCAAAACCATGCCTCTCAGGACCATTGCCGTTGCCATGTCCGGTGGAGTGGACTCGTCCACCGTTGCAGCGATGCTGCGCGCGCAGGGTCACCAAGTTGTAGGGCTCACTATGCAACTGTGGAATCAGCGGCGCCTGGCGGGGCACGACGGCATGCCGGAGGCTGTCCAGGGGCGCTGCTGCTCGCTCGACGATGTTTACGACGCCCGCCGCGTCGCCGAGACAATCGGCATTCCTTACTATGTTGTAAACCATGAAGAGCGTTTCGAGCGTGACGTGATCCGTCCGTTTGTTGCGGAATACCTGTCCGGTCGGACGCCAATACCCTGCAGTTTATGCAACAACCACTTGAAGTTTGACCAGTTGTTGAGTGTGGCAGAGCAGATTGGCGCCGACGCTCTGGCGACAGGTCATTACGCGCGTACGCAGTTCGATGAGTCGCTCGGCCGGTGGCTGCTGAAGCGTCCCGCCGACCGCTCCAAGGATCAGACTTACTTCCTGTTCGGCCTCACTCAGGACCAACTCAGCCGCACGCTGTTTCCGCTGGGAGAAATGCAGAAGAGCGAGGTTCGCGAATTAGCCAGGGAACACGGTCTGGCCCTTGCCGATAAGCAGGAATCACAGGAGATTTGCTTCGTTCCCGGCGGCGACTACAAGCGCTTTCTTGACGCCTACCTCGCGGAACGCGGCGATACCCTGCCGGACACGGGCGGAGAACTGGTTACCAGCGACGGGCAGGTGATCGGCGAACACAGCGGTATCCACAACTTTACTGTGGGACAGCGCAAGGGTCTGGGCGTGGCCACCGGCTCACCGCTTTATGTGCTGCAAATCAAGGGAGAAACACAGGAGGTCGTAGTCGGCAGGCAAGAGGAGCTTTATTCCCGGTCACTTCGCGCCCATCGCGTCAATTTCATCGCAGTGCCCGATCTGCGAGAGCCAATGCGAGTTACGGTCAAGATCCGCCACCGGCATGAGCCGGCTGCAGCATTGATTGAGAGATCCGGAGAAGATGAACTCCTGGTGACGTTTGACGACGCGCAGCGCGCAATCACTCCCGGCCAGGCTGCGGTTTTCTATGACGGCGATATGGTGGTGGGCGGCGGATGGATCAAGTGATGGGAGCGAATCTTTTCTCTGTCAGCCGAACTGGCGCTGCCAGCGAAAATCAGATAAACATCTCATCCTGGGGCATGTTGACCCCGTCGCGACGGCGGCGTTTTCCCGCGAGCAGAAATTCCAGGCCTACCGTCAAACCTTGCATCAAACCTGAAATTCTGCGAACCGGCGAGACTACGATCTTGTGGACTACATCAGTGGTCTCCTCTACCCGGTCCAGGGTTCGACTTACCAGCTCATCCGCGCGGATGACCTGCAGCCGGGTGCGGTCCAGAACGTCGTTGACCGTAGCGTCGAGCCGCGCGACCTGGCCGCGGACGTGGGTAGTGGAATCGGAGACATTCTCCACGATGGCGTCGATCTTTGGCCGCAGCTCAATCAACATGGAGTGAGCAGTTTGGGCCGTGGGCAGCACCTTTGTTTTCACTTCCGCAGTCAAAGCTTCGATCTGCGCAGCACTCTTACGTACTGCCAGATAAAGGGCCACTAGTATGCCAGCCTGGAGCACAACTGCGGCCGTGATGGCAATAAACGTTGCGCTCAGGAGAGTCTGATTGTCCATAGTTAGGTTACTCCGCGTGGCGGCGTCAGTTCGCGACGTAGATTGACGGACCGGACTTAAAGATTCTGGGAGCCGCTGCCCTTGGCAGTGACTTCCTCGTGATATGCCTGCCGCCCCGCTTCGTATGCTGCCCTGAACTGCTCCTTCTGCTGATTCATCACATCCCGGCCGCGGTCTACCAGGTCTGCCGCGCGTTCGCGAGCCTGACGGGCGCGATTACGCATAAATTCACGGCCTTCGTCCGCCTTTGAAAGCAAAACGTCGCGGGTTTCGCTCCCCGCATGGGGCGCATACAGAACTCCCGCCACAGCGCCCACACCAAGCCCTGCCAGAAACCAAAGGACACTATTGCCATCGCTCCGTGCCATAAATCCACCTCTCTGTCTTCCACTATCCCATCGGATGGTAGCACCGGAGATAGTGAAATACAATTCGCGTTGGGCCGTACTTCGACGGAATGAACCCTGTACTTGTGCGGAGTACCCGCCCGCGAGACAATGGCTGACGCCCGCGGGAGCTAGCTGTGTCCGACCGCAAATATCGCCAGCACGGATACCAGGACGGTGGTGATGAAGCGCGAAAAAAACCATCGACTGAGAAACCGGCAAAAAAAGATACTTTCGGCCCACGCCCCATTCAGATGCCGGGCACGCGGACCGTTTCACGCTGTTCCCAATGTGGCGTACTTCTGCCAACTCAGTCCGAAGCAGCCGGCCAATGTCCAAAGTGCGGATTCGAACTTCATTCCTGCAAGCAGTGCACCTATTTCGATCCTTCCAGCCGATTTGAATGTGCGCAGTCAATTCCTCAGCGAATCCCACGCAAAGACCAGCGCAACGAATGCACTTATTTTTCCATGCGGGTAATGGTGGAAAAGGAAACTTCGACACCAGCGCCGTTACGCGCGGGCGACGCGCGGCAGGCCTTCGAGAACCTCTTCAAAAAGTAAAACCGCTTAAGGCTTGAGCGTTGGGCGCAGAAGGATTTCGCTTGCGAACGACTGCGGAGCTTGCGTGACCAGCATTCCTACCACATGCGCGACATCTGCTGGCTGGAGCATTTTCTGCGGATCTTTGCCCTCATGCGGGCCCAAATCGGTATGGACAGATCCCGGACAAATTACCGAGACTCGAATGTTATATCCTCGCAATTCTTCGGCGACCGAGCAGCTCAATCCATTCAACCCCCATTTTGAAGCGGCATAAGCTGCGCCGTTGGGCAATGCATTCTTTCCCGCGAGGGAAGAAATATTAATGATGTGCCCGCTGTTCGCGCCAATCATTATCGAAGCGAAGCTTCGGATGCAGTAGTAGACACCCCGCAGATTCGTATTCAGGACTTGTTCCCAGGAATCTGGCGGCAGTTGGTGCAATGGCGTAGCAAATCCGCCGACGCCGGCATTGTTCACGAGAATATCCAGGCGGCCAAAGTCCCGGTCAACTTTGCTGGCGACAACTTCAACCGAGCGCAGATCGGTAACATCGCATTCGGCGACTTCCGCTCGTGCTCCTGATTTAGAGATCTTCGTGGCAATCTCGGCTAAGGGGCCGGGCTTGCGTCCGCAGAGGATAACCATGGCGCCAAGCTCGGCCAGGCGGGACGCTATTGCCGCACCTATGCCGCGACCAGCCCCTGTTACCACTGCCACCTGTGTTGCCAGGGCCTTCTTGTTTTCCGGCATGACATGATCACCTTTTTAAGCATCTTAAGAGACGGGGAAAAAGGCAGTGTAGCAAAGCAAGCTTGCCTTAGAGGGGGTACATCCTTATAATCCGGCACACCGGAATTGAACTCCGGGTCGACGAAACGCTGGCGAAAGGTCCCGGGGAAGTTTTTTCTGACCCGTTTGCAGGAAAGCCCCACGCTGATAGACCTCGATGAATGAGGCGGGGCCGCAATCGATTAGGATGTACGCCGCAAATTTCCCAAGAGTTTCAAGGAGCTATTCGAATGAAGAAAAGTCTCGTGGCGTTTGTGCTCGCGCTTTCAGCAATAGGAGCCGGTCAGACCGCGGCAGCGCCGGCGCAGGCGCCTTCTGGGGCGTCGCCGGCGACGTCACCACAGCCCGCCCAGGCACAGCAGCCGGCGGCCTCGGCGCAAGCCTCTCCGTCACAACCTGCGCCACAGAAAAAAGAAATCAAAGATCCGGCCGAGTATAACGCCTACGTCGGAGCAGCTCAGCAGACCGACACAGCCGCCAAGATCAGCGGCATGGAAGCATTCCTGTCTCAATATCCCAACAGCGTGATGAAAGAAGATGCGTTGGAACTGCTGATGGGTGCGTATCAGCAAGCCGGCAACCAGGCCAAGGTGATAGACACTGCCAATCGCCTGCTGGCAGCTAATCCCGACAATGCGCGCGCGCTGGTCTTGCTCGCCTACAACGAGCGTGCCGCTCAAAAATGGGCCGACGCCAAGCAGCACGCCGAGCGTGGATTGCAGGCGATTCCGAAGATGTCGAAGCCGGACGGAGTTTCTGACGCCGATTTCGAAAAGCAGAAGACACAATTGAGCACGCTGTTGAACAGCGTAGCCGGTTTTTCAGCCCTGCAGTTGAAAGATTATGCGTCCGCGCAAAAGTATCTGCGGCCTGCGGTAGAAGCAGACCCAAAGAACGTGGAGAACGTATACCCGCTTGCGCTGGCCTACCTGAGCGCAACGCCTCCCGATGACCTGAATGGGCTTTTCTTCATTGCCCGCGCT
Source organism: uncultured Terriglobales bacterium (assembly GCA_955652845.1). Taxonomy (GTDB): domain Bacteria; phylum Acidobacteriota; class Terriglobia; order Terriglobales; family Acidobacteriaceae; genus JABCYV01. The sequence continues at coordinate 5,791 of CATPBY010000007.1, forward strand.
CAGAATCTGGTCACAGATCCCGCCGGCAAGGATCAGATAAAGAAATTCGGACACAGCCGTTACGTGAAGTATCACGGCTCGGAAGAAGGCTGGAACGAACTGGTGGCGCAAGCCGCGACCACCCCCCTGCCTCCTCCGGGTTTCACCATCAAGCAGTACATCCCGCCCACCCCGGCGGAGCAGGCTGCCGATCTGGTACAAAAGACAGCGCCGGAAAAAATGACGTTTGCGGAATGGGAACTGGTGCTTTCCCAAGGCAAACCGGAAGACGCGGAAAAGGTATGGAACGCCATCAAGGGAAAGCCGCTGCAGATGGAAGGAACGGTTCTGAAAGTTTCCCCGACAGAGCTCGAGATAGCCGCCAGTTCGGACGATATCGAAGCCAAACGAGCTGATATCAATATCACAATGACGGGAACGATTCCGGCCAGGCTGATGCCCAAAGAAGGCGCGACGTTGGACTTTGAGGGTACGCCGGTTTCTTACACCCCGAGTCCCTTCGTTATGACCATGGAAAAGGGCGCATTGCTAACGAAAGCCGCGCCCGCCCAGAGGAAACCGCCAGTACGGAAGCGACCGTCCCAGTAGAAATGATGGTGAAGATGCCGGACGGGTGCCAAGGCCGCCTCTCATGGCCCGCCTCTGCTTTTTCGCCAGCAGCAGTTTTCTGTGCTAGCGCGCAGCCTTTTTTTCGTAAGCGACCGGGCGGCCACTGCGAGGCGGGCGTTTGATTCCATCCCGGAGCTGCCGCACGGCTATCTTGAGCTCTGAAATTGTCCGGCTCAGGGTGTTCCGGTGCATTCCAAGTTGGCGTGCCGCACGGCACTGATTGCCCTTGTTTTCCTGAAGTACCGTCAAGATGAACCGCTTCTTGAATTCCCGCACGGCCTCCGAATAGAGAATGTTGCTCTTGTACATCTGCATGATAAGGGCTTCAAGCTGATCTCTCACGGCGTCTCTCTTTCTTTCGTTTCTTCTTCGTGAAAGGCTTCTAAACAGCTGCCAGTTGTCTCTACCTGCCCCAGGCGCTGCTGGGTATATGTTGCTGATGCAGCAAATCGAGGCCCTGGTAAAAACGTGCGCGTAATTCAGCGGGCGCAACCCAGATTGCAGCCCGGCCCAACACTAAAAAATAGGGCGCCAGCTGCGAGTTCTCCAACCATCCCGATGTTGGGCTGAACGCAGTCATACTCATCAAGACTACTGCCACGATAAGGCCACCTTTCAGCAGGCCAACCGCGGCGCCGAAAATGCGATCCAGAATGCTTAGTCCCGACTCCTTCATGGCCCAACGCGCGATCCGGCCAGCAATGCCTGCCACTATCAGAACTCCGGCAAAAATTGCCAGAAACGCGACAATCTCGGCCGCGCGCCGCGGGTTCAGGAAACTTTCAAGCTGGGTCGCAAGCCGGGGGTAATTCCATGCCGCCAGCAGGTATCCGAATATTAGGCCCGCGAGATGAAACGCCTCGTGAAAGAATCCCGACCTGGCGGCCTCAGCCGCCGAGGCCGCTAAAACAATCACAATAATCCAGTCCGCAAAGCTCATGGATCACTCCTGCGGACCAAATTCCCCTCAGACATCCAGTTCGCGTCCCGTGAGCTGACGGTACGCCTCGAGGTATTTTTCGCTGGTCTGGCGCGCTACCTCAGCAGGCAGGGCCGGGGCAGGCGGCTGCTTGTTCCAACGAATCTCCTCCAGATAGTCACGAACATATTGCTTGTCAAACGACTCTTGCGCATGGCCTGGCTGATATTTGTCGGCTGGCCAAAAGCGCGACGAATCAGGGGTGAGTACCTCGTCGGCCAGCGTAATGCCTTTCGCCGTTCTCCCGAACTCAAACTTGGTGTCGGCGATGATAATGCCTTTTTGCCGGGCATACTCCGCGGCCTTCTTGTAGATGTTCAAACTAAGATCGCGCAACTGCTGGCTCAGTTCTGGCCCCACGATCCGCGCCATCTCCTCAAAGGGAATGTTTTCATCGTGCCCGCTGGTTGCTTTCGTAGCGGGAGTGAAGATCGCTTCCGGTAGCTGGTCGGATTCCTTCAGTCCAGGTGGAAGTTTAATGCCGCAAACGGCATTGGTTGATTGGTATTCTTTCCAGGCTGATCCGGAGAGATATCCCCGCACAACGCATTCCACTGGAACCATGTCAGCTGACGTCACAAGCATGGAACGCCCGCGCAACTGGTCAGAGTACTTCAGCAAAGAGGCAGGGTAGCGCTCAACATCCGCCGTAATCAGGTGATTGGGCGTCACTTCCCGCAGGAAGTCGAACCAGAAAAGCGACATCTGCGTCAAGACCTGGCCCTTGTGCGGAATGCCGGTAGCCAGCACGTAGTCGAACGCGGAGATGCGATCGGTGGCTACGAAAAGCAGCTGTTCTCCATTCAGGCGGTACACGTCGCGTACTTTGCCGCTCGCGTGGAGCTTCAATTCTGGGAAGTCAGTTTGTAAGAGAACGGAATCGAGGAGATCAGAGTTCATGATGAAATTTTACAGACAGAAAGCGTCGCGTATTCTAGCCTTTCAAAAATATTTGTCAACGATTTAAGTCAGGAGCACGACTACGCCAGCGATACGATTATCCCTAAAAGGATTGACAGTTCGAAAAACTCAGTGGATGGCCTGACTGGCAAGCCTTTCCGCCTGCCTTATTTGTGGAAAAACTGAGGACAACAGCAGACGGGAAATCACCAAGCGTCCGGAGCATTTCTGGCAAAAGTTACGCGGTCGCTCCAAAACGCACCGCAACCAGTTTCGAGACTCCGGGTTCCTGCATGGTGACACCGTACAGCACCGGGGCAATACTCATCGTCTTTTTGCTGTGTGTGATGAGCACAAACTGGGTCTGAACACTCATCTCCTTCACTAATTCCGTGAAGCGGCCGATGTTCGCTTCGTCAAGCGGGGCATCCACTTCATCCAGGATGCAGAACGGGCTGGGCTGGTACTGGAAAATGCCCACCAGCAAAGCTAAAGCGGTGAGCGCTTTCTCGCCGCCGGAGAGCAGTAGAACATTTTGCAGCTTCTTGCCGGGGGGTGATGCTACTACGTCGATGCCGCTTTCGGCGCTGTTTTCTTCGTCTGTAAGACGCATGAAGGCGCTGCCGCCGCCAAAAAGCTTGCGGAAAGTTGCCTGGAAGTTCTCGTTGATCTTGTGGAAAGCCTCCTCGAACTTCTGGCGTGAGAAGATGTCGATCTCTTTAATGGTTGCCTGCGTGTTCTCGATCGAATCGAGCAGATCTCGCCGCTGCGTGTCGAGGAAAGCATGGCGTTCGGAAGTTTCCTTATATTCCTCAAGGGCCATCATGTTGACCGGACCCATGGCGTCGAGACGGCCCCGCATTTCGTGATAAATCTGATCCTCAAACGCCAGTTGTTCCCCTGAGACGACTGCAATGGTGCTGTCCGCCATCAATTCCTGCCGCTGCGCACCCAACTCGTTCTGGCAGGTTTCACCCATGTATTGAGCATCGGATTGCAGCTTGGCGGATGCCGCAGAAAGCTCTGCGCGGTGGTCGCGGGCTTGCTCAAGAACCTGGCGGGCGTTGCGCACCGCTTCATCAATTTCTCGTATGCGGGAACGTCCCTGTTCTGATTCGAGTTGCAAAAGGCCGTCGCGGGCGTCGGCTGCATTGCGCTCCGCTTCGAGATCGCCCAACTGGCTCGCAATCTGCCGATTCTCACTCTCGCGACGCAGCTTTTCAGCGCCCGAGGCTTCGATTTGCGCAGCCAGCGAAGCCGCACGTTCGCTCAGTTCGAAAACCTGTACCTCCATCCTGGCCAACACCGCGGTGGCAGCTCTATGGCGTTCTTCAAGAGTTGCCGCCTGAGCCAGATGCTGGCTGGCATTCTGCGCCGCCTGGTCGCGCCGCTTTCGTAATTCATCGATTTGTTCATGAGCCTTTGCTGTCGTTTCCTGCAATGCCAGGCGCTTCTCCTCCAGCTGCGCGATTTCAGCCTGTCGGGCTGCAACCAAAGCCTGCTGCTCGATTTGTTCAACGGAAAACCGCTGTAGTTCCTGATGGCATATGGTTAACCGTTCGTTCACACGCGTCATTTCAGAATCAAGCTGCTGTAACAGATGGCCGGATGTCATCGCCTGCTTTTCCGATTCACGCTTTTCCCCCTCGAGCCGGTCGAGCAGGGAAGTGAGGTCTTCGATTTCGCGCCCCAGGGTCAGCACTCGCATTTCTTCGCGACGCAAAGCCTCTTCCAGTCCCGCCAGCAGGCGAACCACATCCCGAAGCTCACGCTTCATGGAAAGCGGACCCTCGTCCCGCTGCTTGCCGCCGGTCACAGTCACATTGTGGAAGCATTCGCCAGATTGGGAGAGGAAGAATGCATCTGGATTTTCCAAAGCCAGAGCCCGCGCCGATGCCGGATCAGGCACGATGTAGCCGTCACGCAGCTTTGGCAAAATAACTTCCAGCGACCGGCCAAAGCCATTCAGCACGCGAATGGCATGCTTGAGCGGGACGATAGACTCGCCTGGAGACGCCTGCCGCGCAATCTCATCCACCGCAAAAGAGAACTTGGCCTGCGAATCCTCGGGATGTACGAGGAAAGTGGCGCGGCCGTCGACATCCGTCCGGAGCAGCCGCAATCCTTCATCGGCCGCATCCCAGGACTTGACCACAACATAGTTCAGTTCGTCGCGCAGAAAATCTTCCACCACTCCCTCGTAGCGGGGCTCGACTTCCAGGAAATCAGCCAGAACCCCCGCCGGAGCGAGTCCTCCTTGCATCACACCCGATTGGAAGAGACGCCGCACAGATTCAGTTGAATATCCGTGCTCCGCGATTACCGCTTGCAGCGAACTTCGTTTTCCGATCGCAGTTGCATATTCGGCACGCAGGCTGTCCAAACGGTTCTTGGCCTGAGATTCCTCGTCGCGCTTTTCGTGCAGCGTTTGCCTGGTGTGAGTGATCTCTTCCACCAACCCTGCCAAACGCTGCGATATGGTTTCAAAATCGAGGGCGAGCTGTCCGCGCTGTCCGCCAAAAGCCTGGACTTGAGTGTTCGTGGTCAGCACTTCGGTCCGTAGACGCTGGGCCTCTCGATCGACCGCCGCGAGGCGTTCTTCCGCCTGGGTGAGCTGGTTGCGCAAATTGGAGGCACCCGCGACAACTTCCATGATGGACAGACGGGATTCTTCTTGACGACGCTCCATTGCCGCTAATGCGTTGGTCGCGGCCTCAGCCTCCTGCTGGTATCTGGCCAATTCCCGTTGCGCATTGGATACATCGGCGGCCGCAGATGCCAATAGTTGGAGGTTGGAATCGCGTTCCGCCTCAAGCGTCAGAAGTCGAGTTTTTGCCTGCGCCAGCTCGGTTTCGGACGACGCCGCGCGAGCTACGAGTTCGGCGCAGCGCTCTTCATTGTGGCGGCGCTGAGCGTGAGCCCGGTCTGACTCCAGCTTGATCTCGTTCAGCCGCTCCCGGTTCTCGCGCAACTCGTTCTCAATCGAATAACCGCGCTGCGTGCGCGCACCATGCTCCGCCTCAAGTTGCTGGACGCAGTCAGCCTGTTGGCGCATATCTCCAGTAATAGCGTTGATCTGAGCGTCCAGGGCTGCGCTTTCCTGATCCAACTGGACAAACTTGCTGGCCAGAACAAGCCGCAGCTTAGCCCGCATTTCCTCGCGCAGCCGGGCGTAGCGCTCCGCCTTCGATGCCTGACGCTTCAAAGAATTCATCTGGCGCGTGACTTCTTCAAAGATATCGTTCACCCGCGCAAGGTTTTGCTTGGCATCTTCCAGCCGGGCCTCGGCCAGGCGTTTCTTGGTCTTAAACTTTGTGATTCCCGCGGCCTCTTCGATGATCGCCCGGCGATCGGTTGGACGGCTGCTGAGAATCTGCCCAATACGTCCCTGCTCGATTAGAGCGTAAGATTCAGGCCCCAGGCCGGTTCCCATGAACAATTCCTGAATATCGCGAAGCCGGCACAGCTTGCCGTTGAGCAGGTATTCGCTGTCTCCGGAGCGGAACAGGCGTCGGGTGACCACGATTTCTCCCGCGCGAAATTGCTGCTGGTTGAATTTCCGCCGGCGTATCTTGAGGATGACATTCGCACCGCTGCCGCCGACCGTGGGCGAAACCAGCTTAAGGGGAGGATTCGGATTTACCAATACAGCGAATATGGGCTCATCCTCCGGGTCCACATCGGACAAGGCATTTCCACCGGCCCCCGCGGCCACTATCTCCTCGACTTTTCCCGGTTGCGCTTCTTCGGTCAGACGCTCCGTCTCTTCGGCAGCCCGGCTGCGGATTTCAGCTTCGTCCCAATCGGCAGCGTCCTCAGGCATGTCGTCCTGAATTTCGATCTCGGTAGGTTCGTTCGCATCCAGACCCCCGTAAGTCTCAGGATCGATCAGCGTCAGCGACACTTCCGCCATACCGGTCGGCTTGCGGTCGCGGGTGCCGGCAAAGATGACGTCTTCCATGCGCGAGCCGCGTAGAGTCTTCGCCGATTGCTCACCCAAGACCCAGGAAATGGCGTCAGCAATATTCGACTTGCCGCAACCGTTTGGCCCGATGATGGCCGCGATGCCGTCGCCATGAAACCTTAGCTCGGTACGGTCACAAAACGACTTGAACCCGAGAACGTGCAGCTTTTTTAGTTTGAGCAACTGATACTCCTTAGGGAACTGTCGTCCCAGAGCGAAGTCGAGGAACCTGCTGTGTTCCCAGTATGCTTACTAGTTAGATTCCTCTGCAGTGAATCCGGCAAAGTGTGTCCCGAGGCTGGCTATGGCTGGCACAAATTAGATTCACTGTAAAGGCAAAATCCCACCCGGGTCAAGGCCGAAAACACTATATCTGGTATGGCCTGTCGTATAACCCCCTCATTTTGCACACACAATGCGGCAAATATTAAAGAGATCAGGAGTGGAACACAAAGGAAGGGAGAACCGCGAGAGCGATATGAGGTTAGCGCAACCAGGAGGCGAAGGCAACGATTTACTCCACAAATTCCGCGAAGCTTCGCTCTGG
>CATPBY010000008.1 GCA_955652845.1 uncultured Terriglobales bacterium
TGCTACCCAGGGTAAAGGCGAAAATCAGTGAAATCAAAAATATGCCGACAGCGTAATCCCAGTAGAAGAGCTCGAAGCGGTAATTCCTGACGCCCTTATAAGTATTCGCCCAGGATCCCCAGCAAATGGCGCTGGTGATCACCATGACCATTGCAACGGTCAAATTATGCGGTGTGAACATCGATTCTCGTTTCTCCAGTTCTGGCGCGGCTGTGAAGCCAGAGCCGCTAAACTTTACTTACCCTCAATTCTGGCAACGAATAACTGCAGGAAGCGGTCAGCATCGACGTCCAGGCAAACTTTCGCGTTCGCTTTTACTTTATCCACACCCTCGATCACATAACGGTCGCCATGAAGAACATTGCGCTCCACCATGTTTTGGCGGTTTCCAACCGTTTCACCCTGCGTGAACTCGCCTCGCGTCTCCACATCCACATGCATCTCCTGGGTTTTGACCAAAGTCGAATCAATTGCAACCGCAACCGCCGATGGATCGTACATTGGTGATCCGGGAGCGCCGAAGGTCGCCGAGAGATCCACCAGGTATTTAGCGATTGAAAAGATGAAGACAATGATGGGACCGTGCGTCCGCCCAAGTACATCCAGATATTTATGGGTGAAAAGCGCTTTATTGCCAACTTCAAGGCCCACCATGGTCAGCGGCCAGCCCGCCTGGAAGACGATTTGCGCGGCTTCCGGATCGTTGTAAATGTTGGCTTCAGAAGCGGCATTCACATTGCCGCCACTAATTGAACCTCCCATTAGAATCACCTCTTTGACCAGAGGGACGATGGACGGATCTTTTTCCACCGCGAGCGCGATATTCGTCAGCGGGCCGACCGGAACCAGAGTGATGTCATGCGGCGATGCGTGAATCAGTTCAATGATGAGGTCGGGCCCAAAGCGCCCGTCAACTTTGCACTTGCTGGCCGGCAATTCAATGTTGGCTAATCCATTCTTGCCATGCCAGAACTCGGCCGTAATCAGCTTTTGAAACAGAGGATGCTGCGCGCCCGCGGCGATAGGAATGTCGCAACGGTTCGCCAGCGAAACCATCCGCGTCGCATTATCCAGACCCATGGCCGCGGTGACGTTTCCCGGCACGACCGTAATCGCGCGCACGTCCAGCTCCGGCGAATTCAGCGCCAGCATAAGCGCCAGCGCGTCATCCGTACCGGGATCGGTATCCAGAATGATTTTCTTGGCTGCTGAGGCAGGGATTACAGGCGCCAGCAGGATCGCTGCGAGAGTAAAAATCAAAACATTGAATCGTCGAAAGCTTGAGACTCCAACAGAAGCAGATATTTTCATTTGTCTGGGAAGATTAGCGCAGAAGCGTAGCGTCGGGCTTTATGGGTGTCAAGGCCAAAGTGCGGCACATTGCATGCGAACTGGTGCCCTCAAATTCGATCGGAAAAGAAATGCAGATCTCCAATCTCGCGCTTATTTCTGCGGCATTGTGACGTACAATTGCTTCGCCTACACTCGCCTGGAACGTCATTTCCAACGCGGGCAGAGCCGAGAATCGTAGTTCTGGCGCAGGACATCCAATTGTCGTGGTGAATAGCAGACATTCCGGCATGAGTGACCACATCAGTTCATCCACTTCCGAGGACATAAAGCCGTTGGCGATCCTGGGCGGGCGTCCTCTTCTGTCCAATCGAGGCATACCACTCGACCTCGATCGCGTAAGGCAGGTCCGGGTGAACACCAGCGCGGTGGAACGCAGAGCGCAAAGCCATGTGGCGCGTCGTACCGTCAAAAAAGATTGGCAGGCGGCCTGGTTGCTCCGGGCAATTACTTGCATGGATCTCACGACCCTTTCGGGCGACGACACGGACGAGCGTGTCCGCCGTCTCTGTGCCAAGGCCATGCAGCCGGTTGAATATCGACTGGTGAAACAGCTGGGAATTGAAGACCTTAAGATCCAGGTGGCCGCGGTGTGTGTATATCACCGTTTTGTAGAGACCGCTCGCCGCGCGCTGGAAGGCAGCAGCGTGCGAGTTGCAGCGGTGTCGACCGGATTTCCCACGGGGCTTTCTCCCTTGCCGGAACGCGTCGCAGAAATCCGCCGCTCGGTTGAGGCTGGAGCACAGGATATTGATGTTGTCATCACCCGCGCCCACGTTTTCGGAGGCCGATGGCAGGAACTTTACGACGAGATTGCCGCCTTCAAACAGGCGAGCGGTGCCGCACACATGAAGGTTATCCTGGGGGCTGGCGATCTGCTTACTCTTCGCAACGTCGCCCGCGCCAGTTTTGTTGCCATGATGGCTGGCGCCGATTTCATAAAGACCTCCACGGGAAAAGAAACTACGAACGCGACTCTGCCGGTTGGGATCGTGATGACCAGGGCGATCCGCGAATACGCGCAAGAGACCGGTATGGCTGTTGGATTCAAGCCTGCAGGTGGTATTCGCACCGCCAAACAGGCCACAGAATGGTTGTCGTTGATGAAAGAGGAACTCGGCCTCTCCTGGATGAGGGCAGAGCTCTTCCGCTTCGGGGCCAGCGCCTTGTTAAATGATATTGAGCGGCAACTGGAGCATCACGTGACCGGACGCTATTCGGCCGAATACCGGCATCCCATCGCTTAGTGGGAAATCCAGGCGTGGGCTCTCGCGCCGACATATGAGTATCGCTGAAAAATTCGTCGCCATGGAATACGGGCCGGCGCCTGAAGACCCAAAAGAAGCGCTCGCCTGGCTCGACCGCCACAATCGTAGCTTCGGTCACTTCATTAACGGAGAATGGCTCGCGCCCTCAACCGGAGAATTCTTTGACAGCACTGATCCCTCAACCGGTGAGAGGCTGGCAAGGATAGCGCAGGGATCAGCCGCCGATGTCGATGCCGCGGTTAAGGCTGCTCGCGCCGCTTTTCCCAAATGGCAGTCGCTGACTCCGCACGCGAGGGCCCGGTACCTCTACGCCCTGGCGCGACATGTGCAAAAACACTCTCGCCGTCTGGCTGTGCTGGAGACCATGGACAACGGAAA
>CATPBY010000009.1 GCA_955652845.1 uncultured Terriglobales bacterium
TCGTAAGCCTTTCCCCATTTGGCGATTACTATCACATCGACAATCGCCTTATCACCACCCCGGCGGGCACGGGCCGCAAGATATTCATCAATCGCGAAACCGGTTCGACCGTGCTTACGCTGTGGGGCAACATGCCGATGGATGATCCCGGCGCCAACGAGGCCGTCGCCATCGAAGATCCAGCAGAATTTGCTGCGAACCTTTTCCGCCAATTGCTGGAAACCCGCGGTGTCGCTGTCTATGGCAGGGAGCGTATGCGTCATACCGAGCTGGCGAGTCTTTCCACCTTCACGGTAACCTCACTGGCTCCCGCCCGAGGCGGCGATGAACCTTCGCGCGCCTTGCAGAACCAGCCCCTGGTGCTGGCGAGCTACCAGTCCAAACCTCTCATCGAAGACGTCCGAGTCATCAACAAAGTCAGTCAGAACTTGCATGCGGAGATCCTGTTGCGTTTGTTGGGACGCGAAAAAGGCACCGCCGGGACGGTTGAGGGCGGCCTTGAAGTGTTACGCGGCTTTCTGAATCAGGCCGGAATTCCCAGCGAACAGTATGCCTTCTACGATGGCTCGGGACTTTCCCGCCAGAATCTGGTTACCCCGCATGCCGTCGTGCAGCTGTTGCGCTATGCCGCTTTGCAGCCCTGGGGCGCCAGTTTTCGCGACACGCTTCCGGTTGCCGGAGTCGACGGCTCGCTTTCGGATCGCTTCAAAGGCATCAGCGCGCAGGGAAGAATTTACGGAAAAACTGGCTCGCTGGGCGGGGTCAAAACGCTCTCCGGTTATGCCACCACCGATCGCGGTGAACAGGTGGCTTTTGCCATCCTCTCCAACAATTTCAACCTGCCTCTGAAGCGAGTTCTCGATGCAATTGACAATATTGTCGGAGAGATTGTTAGCGATGAAGCCGCGAAGCGGCCGCACAAATAGCAGGCGGACCCTCGGATTTCGGCCCGAATGAGTGAATTGCCAGAGTCGCCTAACTCAATCCCCTGGCCGTCTCCACGGCCCGCAACACAGCCTGCGCCTTGTTCATGCACTCCTCAAACTCACGCGCCGGATCGGAATCGGCAACGATGCCGGCTCCGGCTTGCAGGTATGCCTTCCGGCCCTGCATCAGCAGGGTGCGAATAGCAATGCAGGAATCCAGATTGCCCGCGAAATCCGCGTACAGCACAGACCCACCGTAGATTCCACGTCGCGTCGCTTCTAATTCCTCGATAATCTGCATTGCGCGGACCTTGGGAGCGCCGGTTAATGTCCCTGCCGGGAAGCAGGCGGCGAAAGCATCGAGCGCATCGAGGTCAGAGCGCAATTTCCCCTCAAGCGCGGAAACCAGATGCATGACATGGGAGTAGCGTTCCACGTACATCAGATCTTTAACTTTCACCGAACCGTATTCGCTGACTCGTCCCAAGTCGTTTCGTCCGAGGTCGACCAGCATCACATGCTCAGCGCGCTCTTTTTCGTCGGCCAGCATTTCCTTTTCAAGTCTTGTATCTTCAGCCTCATCACGGCCACGGGGATGGGTTCCAGCAATAGGCCGGTACTCCAGCCTGGGACCGCTGGCGCGCACCAGCATTTCAGGAGAACACCCGAGGACGTGGGCGTCGCCCATACGCAGAAAATACAAATGGGGGGACGGATTGACGGTGCGCAACGCCCGGTAGATATCGAACGGCGCCACCCCGGGCGTGAATTCGAGCCGCAGCGAGAGCACAACCTGATAAATGTCTCCGGCGGCGATGTACTCCTTGGCCCGTTTAACACCCTGAAGAAAATTACGCCGGCTGGTTCCTGTCCGAACCTTAAGCTTGCCTCTGGCGGGTCGCGAGGCGTTTTTCCAGTGCGCAGGCCTCCAGCCGGCGGCCAGCTTTTTTTCGAGAACGGCAATGTCGGCAACAGCCCGATCGTAGGCTCGTCGCGGAGTCTCGCGTGAAACATCAGCCGTAGCGATGATGTGTATCTGGTGACGCAGGTGATCGAAAGCGAGTAGGCGATCGAAAAACATCAGCATGCAATCCGGCAAAGAAAAATCGTCTCTGGTGTGTTCGCCGATATTTTCCAGTTGCCTCACTACGTCATAACTGAAGTAGCCCACCGCCCCGGCAGTGAATGGAGGAAGGCCTCCGACTATTGCCGGCCGGTGATGCCGGAGGAGTTCCTTCGCTGCCTGAAAAGCGCTGCAGGAACGCGATTCCTCGCGTTTCCCTTTCCGCACTGTGACTTTGCCGCCACGCGCCTGCAAGCGCATATAGGGGCGCGCGCCCAGAAAGGTATAGCGTCCTATTTGCTCTCCTCGTTCCACTGACTCCAGCAGGAAAGTCTCTGGCTCATTGCCAGCGACCGCGAGGAAGGCGGAGACTGGAGTGAGCAGGTCGGCAGGAACCGACTTTACCACTGGCACCAGCGTGGCATCACGGGCGAGGCGCAAGAATTCTTTGTAATCCGGGGATAGCATGGGCAGCGCGGTTACCCATTATAGGGGACTGGCTGCGCCGGAATTTCCGCCTGTAACCAGCGAATGAATTGACGGACGGGTCACGGCGTTGGAAGATGAACGTTAAGCCGACCTCCGCTCAGACGAGGGCGTAATGCAAATCAGGTTCTGGGGTGTGCGCGGATCGACGCCCACTCCCCAGGCGGAGAATTTACGTTATGGAGGAAACACCTCGTGTGTGGAGGTGCGTCTGGGAGGGAGCATTTACATTTTCGATTGTGGCACGGGTTTTCGCACGCTGGGACATCACCTGCGCCACGAATTCGGCGAACGCGCCGTGTCTGCCCATGTTTTCGTCTCCCATTTTCACTGGGACCATATTCAGGGTATCCCATTTTTTGGTCCGCTTTATGACAAGCCGGAAAACCGGTTCGTTTTCCATTCTTCCAGCCGGACCCGCAGCCTGAAGCGGGTCATGGAAGAGCAGATGGCTTCTCCTTATTTTCCTGTGGATATGACGGAGATGAAAGCGCAGCGCGCCTTTCATGACATTGAGGAAGGGCGAGTCTCGCTGGATGATCTCACGCTGCAGACGATGTGGTTGAATCATCCCCAGGGTTGCCTGGGCTTCCGGCTGGAAACCAAAGATGGCGTCCTCGTATACGCCACCGACAATGAACCCGGCGACCCGGTGTTCGACCGCAATGTGAGAAAGTTAGCTGCCGGCGCGGACGTGCTCATCTACGACGCGCAATATCTGCCGGAAGAATACTCGGCACGCAGACGCGGCTGGGGCCACAGCCATTGGCGCGAAGCAATTAACGTTGTCATGGAAAGCGGCGCCAAGGAATTATTGCTCTATCACCATGATCCTGATCACGACGATGCCTGCATTGATAACGTAGTAAAGGAAGCGCGTAATTACTATCCTAAGGTGCGGGCCGCGGCGGAGGGAATGGAGATCGTCCTGTAACTTGCGCCTATTCTGTAATCACCCGGTCGGCCCATTCGATCAAAGATACGAAAATAGTGGGATTGCCAAGTTTCGCTCCATACGTGCTCAAGTCCACCTCGCTCACCCCCGGGCCCGGCAACAGGCGCCGCAGGCATAGATTGGAATGTGCCTGGCAGCGACCTTGTCCAACGTCTCCGCCAGGGGTGGCCAACCAACCGGGATGACTGCGGTAGCGAGAGACTTTCGCATTAAAGAAACAGCCTCTCCCAGCAGAAATATCCGCACATCGTGGCCCGCTTCTGCGAGTGCAAGACCGTGCAAGAACGGAAAAGCGGATTTGGTGGGATCATCAGAGCCCCAGGCGCTCTTCATCATGATGTTCAGGGGTTTGTGAGTGAGCTGAGCTTTGACAGTGCTGGCTGCTAAAAACGGCAAAGCCGCCAGTTGCGAGAAAAACCGACGACGCGCCATAGCCCTCCCTTAGTTCTTGCAAGAGTGAATTTTACGCGGGCAAGTTTATCTTTTTTCGGTCTTCTTTTCGATCTTCTTTTCGACCTTGGCCCAGGTATCTTTCAGCGCTACTGTGCGGTTGAAAACCAGTTTTGCCTTAGCGGAATCGGGATCGACGCAGAAGTATCCCAGGCGCTCGAACTGATAACGGCCTTCGACGGCAGCGTTGGCCAATGACGGCTCAAGCTTGGCGCCGGCAAGCAGTTCCAGCGATTGCGGATTGAGATTGGAGATGAAGTCCTTTCCGTCCTCAACCTGGTTCGGATCTTCCTTAGTAAAGAGATTGTCATAGATTCGGACCTCAGCGTTGATGGCGTGGGCAGACGAAACCCAATGAATTGTCGATTTCACTTTGCGCCCGTCAGGCGGAGAATTTCCCCCGCGTGTCTGTGGGTCGTATGTGCAGTGCACTTCTACGACTTCACCATTGTCGTTTTTAACCACGTTTGTACAAGTCACGAAGTATCCGTAGCGCAGGCGGACTTCACGGCCCGGGGATAGCCGGTAGTACTGCCTGGGCGGGTCCTCGCGGAAGTCGTCCTGCTCGATGTAAAGCTCCCTGGAGAATGGAACCTTGCGAGTACCCGCGGCCGGATCTTCGGGGTTATTTACCGCCTCCATCTCCTCTACCTGTCCCGGCGGGTAATTATCGATAACAACTTTCAGCGGTCGCAGGACGGCCATTACCCGCGGCGCTCGCTTGTTCAAGTCTTCACGGACGAAGTGTTCGAGCATGGCCAGTTCGATCGAACCGTTGGTTTTCGAAACCCCGATGGCGCCGCAGAAATTGCGGATCGCCTCGGGCGTGTAGCCGCGCCGCCTGATTCCGGAAATAGTGGGCATGCGGGGATCGTCCCATCCGCGCACGTGGCCTTCCTCCACTAACTGGAGCAGCTTTCGCTTGCTCAGCAAGGTGTAAGTGAGGTTAAGGCGGTCAAACTCGATCTGCTGTGAGGGGAAGATGCCCAACTGCTGGATAAACCAGTTGTACAGCGGACGGTGATCTTCAAATTCGAGGGTACAGATGGAATGTGTAACCTGCTCGAGCGAATCGGACTGCCCATGAGCGTAATCGTACATGGGGTAAATGCACCACTTGTTTCCGGTGCGGTGATGTTCGGCATGCAGGATGCGGTACATGACCGGGTCGCGCAGGTTCAGGTTGGGCGAGGCCATGTCAATCTTCGCCCGTAGAACCCGTGATCCATCGGGGAAGTCGCCCGCCCGCATACGCGCGAACAGTTCCAGGTTTTCCTCGATTGAGCGGTTGCGATAGGGGCTATCCTTGCCGGGTTCAGTCAGCGTGCCACGGTATGTGCGTATTTCGTCTGCGGCGAGATCGTCAACGTAGGCTTTGCCCGCTTTAATCAGTTGCGCCGCCCATTCGTATAGCTGGTCGAAATAGTCCGAAGCATAAAAAAGACGGTCCCAGTTGAAACCGAGCCACTTGACGTTGTCCTGGATGGACTCCACGTACTCGGTTTCTTCCTTCGAAGGATTGGTATCGTCGAAGCGCAAATTGGTTTTGCCGCCAAACTCGGCAGCCAGCCCAAAATTCAGGCAAATCGATTTGGCGTGTCCAATGTGCAGATAACCATTAGGTTCCGGCGGAAAACGGGTTTGCACCCGTCCCCCGTACTTGTTGGTCTTCAAATCCTCGAGAACTATCTCACGGATGAAATTCGAAGGGACTGGCGGTGCAGCCGCATGCAGGTTCCTGACGCCGGCGTCAGTTGATGGGTTCGATGGATGCATGTCTAAGTATTTTATACGGGTTCGTTTTAGGAAAACGGTCTCGAAGAATAGGGGCGAAGATCTTGAACCACAGAGGCGAAGACGGGCACAAATTGCCAAACTAAAAGCCGGGAACGCGTTTCATCGGACAGCTGAGCAGAGCTGTCTATGGCCTTGTCTTTGGTGTCTTTAAAACGGTTGTTTTAACTGTGGCGATGTGAAAACATTGCTGTACAAAACCTCTTTCAAGCGCCTGACTAAGAGGTGTGGAGAGCTGTTTCCAGCGCCATGAACAGCGTCGCAATGAGTATGGTGGTTGTGCCGGGCGTAGTTGCCCTGCTGCTATTTCTTGTCTTTACCTACCTTTACGAGCAGAGCCGGCAGGATTATTTTCGCGCCTGGCAACTGGGTTGGGCAGCCTACGCTTTGCACTATGCCTTAGGGGCCTGGAGTACATTCCGCCAACCTTCCGCCGTTATCTCGTTGTGCAGTTCTCTGCTGCTGGTGGCGATGGCGCTGTGCATCTTTGTTTCGACGCGCCTGATGCGAGAAAGATTCCAGCTACGCTGGTATGACGTAGCAGTAGGCCTGGCCGGAGCGGCGCTCAGTCTCTGGAATCTATACGCTCACATGGCCGGGGGAGTCTTTCATCCGGAAATACTTCCCAATCCGCGCTTCAGCCTGGAAGTAGGTCTGGCAGTACTTCTGCTGTACTGCTCGGCTTATTTCTATCGTTACGCTAAACGCAGGAATTCACTCGCATTCAGCTTACTGGCAATGGCGCTGGCGTTATGGGCAGTGCTCATAGCTTTTGGGCAGTTTCGCAATTCCTACATGGAGCTGTTCGACCTGCTGGGTCCGATTCCGCAGATGCTGCTGGGAATTGCCATGGTGATGGTGCTGTTTGAAAACGAGCGCAACGCGGTGCA
Organism: uncultured Terriglobales bacterium; assembly: GCA_955652845.1. Taxonomy (GTDB): domain Bacteria; phylum Acidobacteriota; class Terriglobia; order Terriglobales; family Acidobacteriaceae; genus JABCYV01. Next base: position 6,565 of record CATPBY010000009.1, read on the forward strand.
GGAGAACGCGCTCGCCTTCTCCACTCTGGGTGTGGATCCGATGCGGCTGCTTTCAGCCGAGGACCTGGTGCCCAGCATGCAAAGCATCCTGGATCGCCTGGTTGCGCCCCTGCCTACGGGTCGGGCCGTAATTTGCGTATCCGAGCGCTGGCGCGCCATCCTGCCATCGGCGCAACGCGGGTTCTCTGCGGAATTTGTGAATAAGCTGGAGAAAAGCGGCGCCGGGGAATATCTCTGCGAACTGGCATATCGTAGCGGCGGCTTCGTTACCTTCCACCATGTGCCCGAGATGCAGGAACCGCTGCCCGCGTTTCCAGGAGGGGGTTTTGAGCAGTTCCGCAAAGTGCTGAGCGAAGAAAACATTTTCAATCTCACCGCGGTAAGCCTGCAGACGCGAGAACACAATTTCGGGGTTATTTTTTTTCCGCACGCGCAGCGCCGCATGTTTGGATCGTCGAACCTGCGCCTGCTGATTGGACTTGCGCTGCAGATCGGACTGACGCTCGAGAATTATGTCATCATGCACGATGCGCAGCGCCGCACCAAGGAATTCGAACTGCTCACCCAGATTGGGCAGGCGATCAGTTCCCGTCTCGACCAGGGCGAGATATTGCGCGCCATTCAGAAGGAACTGGGACAAATCTTCGATACCAGCGACTTTTACATTGCCTTTCAGGAAGGCGACGAAATTCGTTTCGAACTTGAGGTTGTGGACGGCGAAGTCCTCACCAAGCGTTCGCGCAAGGTCGGCAACGGGCTCACCGATTACGTCATACGCACTGGCCAGCCTCTGCTGATTCGCTCCGATCTCGAAAAGGTCCGTGAGCGTTTGGGGATCACCTACGTTCCAGGATCGCCAGCCAAGTGTTTTTGCGGCGCTCCCATCCTGCAGGGAGGCCGGCCGGCCGGAATGATGGCCGCCATGAGCAAGGTTCGTGAATTTGCGTTTGAACAACGTGATATGGAAGTCATGCAGATCGCAGCCGGGCAGGTATCTGTGGCGGTGGAGAACGCCCGCCTGTTTGCCGAAGAGCAACGGCGCGCGCGCCAGTTTGCATTCCTCAACAATATTTCCAAGACCGCAATCTCGAGCGAAGATTCGGAGCAGATGCTGGCCGAAATCGTCGGCCACATCCAGAAGGATTTCCACTTCGATCACATCGGCATTGGCATTCTAGACTACGCTACCAAGAACATTGAA
>CATPBY010000010.1 GCA_955652845.1 uncultured Terriglobales bacterium
TCTATCCGGCGCAGGTGTTCGGCAGCAATTTGCGGCGTTGGATAAGAAATCAACAGAAGAGTGGCTTGGCCGTCGTTAGTCTTGAAATCCCCCACCACAACCTCGGCGCCGAGGCCGAAGTCCACCAGTTGCGCCGGCAAAGGCGCATTGATCTTTTCCAGTCCTATGGGTCCTACGACGTATTTTGCCGTGTTCTTTACGTAACCAGTGCGAGGCAAATATCTGGGCAGGGATGGCAGGTTCCGCGTCTCACCCACCGGCAAGGGCAATGCATTCGCCAGTTCCCGCAGCTCGGCGGCCGACATCGCGCTGAGCTTGGCAAACACCGCATCTATCAAGATATTGCCACGGTAAAAGAGCACTCGTTCATTGAGCGACGCGCCCTGGTCACCGATCTGCTCAGTGATCATTTGCGGTACTTTGTAATAAGTGAAAGCCCCATAAGCGCCGCTGGCGTCGGCGAAGCGCGCTGCCTTGACTGTAAGTTGGCGTCCGTCGTCGCGGGTATACCTGGCTGAGGCAAAATCGCTGAAGCCGTATTCCTTCAGCAACGCGGCATTTACCGGATCAGCCGCCGCGGGATCCGCGCTGGTGCCGGCTGAACCGGAGATTTGCCACCCCCCGAACTGCTGGGGGAGAATGCTCCGCGCAGAAAAGTCACCTGCAGCAAAGGCAGAGCCAGCCAATACAGCCCAACCAACCAGAATCGAAAACAACCTGGATAATTTCATGTAAACCGGGCGGAGTACACACTACTCCGTCAAACATTAGACTACAGTGAGAACAAGAAAGTTTCGAGAAGGGTCTGTGCCGCGGCGAAGAACCTACTGGCCGGCGCTCTTGTCGAGTTTGCTTGCCACTTTCACGCCGCTCAGACCACTGACGTATTTGGCTATTCCCCGGTAGAGTGATTCGGCAATGCGCTGGCGATAGTCGGCGGTCCCTAAGCGGCGTTCATCAACGGGATTACTGACAAACGAAATCTCTGCCAGAATCGACGGCATGTTGGCTCCGATCAGCACGATAAATGGGGCCTTCTTGACCCCACGATTGCGGATTCCGGGACTCTTTGCCGCTAAGCCGCTATGCAGGGAGCGCTGCACATCGGTGGCGAACTCCCGCGATTCGTCGATCTTTTCCCTCAGCGCAATCTTCTTTACCAGATCCTGGAGTTCGTGAATGGTTTCCTCTGAGACTGCGTTTTCGCGCGCCGCCACGTCCAGCGCTTCCCGCGATGAAGTGAAATTCAAATAGTAAGTTTCGACCCCGCGCGCGTCCCGATCGCGGCTGGAGTTGGCATGGATAGAAACAAAAAGGTCCGCCTGTTCCCGGTTGGCGATCGCCGTGCGCATTTCGAGCGGAACGAAAGTGTCATCTTTGCGCGTATAAATGACGTCTGCGCCCAGCCTGGTATTCAGCAGCTTACCCAGACGCCGGCCGACGTCGAGTACCAGGTCTTTCTCCTCCAGTCCGTTAGGACCGATGGTCCCTGTATCGTGGCCGCCGTGGCCAGGATCTATCACTATTCGGCCAATCTTTAATCCCAAAGCGCGAATCAGTGATCGGTCGCCGCTGGCTGTGGGAAGGGCTTCACGCCCGATCGCTTCCACGGGGCCGATTGCGCGCTTGCCTTTCGCGACCCGCCCGCTAAGGACGGGGCCAATTGCGGGCGAGAATGCTCCATCCGGGGTCCTGGCAGGCATGGTCGCTGACGTCGTCAGCGGCCTTACATCGGCGGGTTGCAATTTAGCAGCAACGTCATTCGCTTCCACGTCCTCCCCAGAGTTTGTCACCTCTACGTTCGGGGGGCCGATGTTTGCAACGGGCGTTGCGGGTTTCGTGTTTTCGCTTTTAACCCGCAAAACTGGTTGTTGTTTCTTCGCGGTTACCGGCGCTTTGGTCGTCCGAGCCCGGGCACTCGCGGCGACTTCGTTTTGTCCTCCCGGAGCAGCGTCTTTGGAGCGCGTCTGGCTGGTTTGAGCATCCCTGCTGCGAATATCGATAATCAGACGCGATGGATTAGTCAGAACAAGAGCCGCGTAGTCAGAGAGTTCATCCACTTCCAGGACCACCCTGGTCTTCCCCGGCTGGAACTGGGCGACGCGGATTCTCTTTAGAAAGCCGTCATCTACCTCAAAAGTCTTTCCCATCAGCTTCGAAGACAGCTCGCTGCCGAGGAGATCAACAACCACGCGATTAGGGCGCTCAATGCGTTTGGACTCGTACTTCACGTTCTGCTCGAGATCGATCGCCACGCGAGTGTATTCGGGAGTCGACCAGTGGCGAATATCGGTGACGCGAGATAACTTTAGAGATTTTCCTTCAGCTGCAGAATCGGAGTTGTCGGAAACAGCGGGAGAATCGCCGGATTCGTCCGTGTCCTGCGTATCTTTTGCTTGCGATTTGAGGCTGGCCTCCTCCACGGGTTCTACCAGCATTGTGCGGGCCTCCTCCGCCAGATGATGGTGAGGATAGCGGCGCACGAATTCCTCAAATACAGCCCGCGCGCGAACCCTATCGCCCAAGTCGTCCTGGTAAATCGTGCCCACGGCAAACAGGGCGTCGAAGCGATACTTGCTGCCGGGATATTCCCTGCGCAGGAACTCGTAGTGGCGAATGGCGGAGCGCGGGGCGGCGTTATTATCCAGTTGCCTGCCCATCTCAGCCAGCAGTCCGGCGACTGCCATTACGCTGGCATCGGCTTTGCTCGAGGTAGGCGCGCCGTAATAAACGCGGCGATAGGCGCTGATCACGCGCTGGTAGTCCTGCCGGTTACGCTCCGCGCCGGGGCGTGAGTTGAGCGCTTGACGCAGTCGCTCGGCATTGCTGAATTGTGTTCTTGACCAGGCCTCAGACTTGCCACGAGCGCTGGCAGGGAGCGCCGTGAGCAAGAGCAGAAACAGGGCCACCCCCAGACGCCTCACGGAATGGCTTCGCTCGAAAGTATTCAATTTTCTGGCTCGCAATCGCCGTCGTTCGTGTAAGTTTTCGCCGGTCGCTGGTCCTCAGTCGGTATTGCTGAAGTACAGCACACCCCTGCCATCGCGTTGCACCCGCACCGGTTCGTGAATTGGGTTGCTCAGAATGCGGACGTCCGTTCCCCCATAGTAAAGATGCGTAATGCGATTGACGTAGTTGCGTGTCTCGGCGAAATGGGGAACGCCGGCGCTGCGCGCAACTGCTCCCGCTCCCGCGTTGTAAGCGGCCAGACTTAACTTAACGTCTCCCCCATAGCTTTCCATCAACTTCTTCAGATGACGAACCCCTGCATCCACATTTTGTTGCGGATCAAAAGGATTGGTCACATTCAAGGCCCGCGCTGTCTGCGGCATAAGCTGCATCAGCCCCATCGCGCCTTTGCGCGAAACAGCGTTTGGATTGAAGTTGGATTCCACCTTGATAACCGCCCGCACCAGGCTGGGATCCACGTTGTGACGCGCCGCCGCCTGCTCAATGGCGGCGTCAATTTGCTGTTGCGTGAAGGGCCGGCCGCGGGAAAAGCTGGGAGCCTCTGCCGGGCTGGCAGCCGGGCTGGATAATGTGGCATCGTGGCCCAGATAGTGGCTTACTTCGGCCGCCGCCGAACGGGCGGCACGGATGTTGGCCGAAGGTACCGGCTTCCAGCGATGCTGTGTGACGCTCCAGTAAACCAGCGAACTGCCGCTGGCTGACGACGCTTGCGGGCGTCTCGCTGGAGAAAGCGAAACCTCGTCATTCACATAAACTTTGTGGCCGCTGTCATCCGTTGTGGCAGTAATTACCTCGACCGGAGTTGGAGAGGCTTCTGCGCGCAAAGAAGGTGGGAGAGAAAGGAAAGTCGCGATTACTGGACTAGCCATCAGGAAAATATGCAGGTTTTTTCGCATAACCGGGTGCAACAATGCGGCGGGGCAGAACTGCACGCCCTCACCTGCCTACCCGGAAACCTGACGGAGAATCCTACCCAGAGTAGAACAATTATAAGGTGCAGTGGCAGGAACAGCAATCTATCGAAAGACCACAGAACCACCGAAGTAATTGCGGCAAACTCCTCTCATATAATGACTTATTCGCCTCGGCACTGATCTTTGGAGTGGGTGCTACAGCTTCAGCGGCGTCATCCCCGCTAAATTGGCTCCAAAGTGTCCTTCTGAAACTTCGGTAACCTCAATAACTCAGGCGTCACCTAGGTGCTGACAGCTGCCGCCCCGTAGAATGCCGAATAGTCATGGCCTTGAAACGCCAATACTGGCTGGGCTTTACCGCTGCGCTGATGCTGACCTACGCCATTCTTGCCTTTAGCCTGCGGCGGGGTTTTTCGCTGTACGCTTTCGGGGACGTAACACCTTTCTTACTACTCTGTTTGGCGGCCGTGGTGATGGCATCGAATGCGATTTCCAATCGCGGCCAGATACGGGTGTTCTGGAGCCTGATGACGGCCGGATGTGTCATGTGGGCGATTGACATGGCATTCTGGGTCCTTTATGAAGTCGTATGGCGCCGCGAGATTCCTGATCCCTTTCCGGGCGACGCCATTCTTTTTCTTCACATTGTGCCTTTTATGGCCGCGGTCGCCTTGCGTCCGCACCGTCCCCCAGAAGAACACAAGCTGCATTCAGACACGCTGAACGTGCTGATGCTGCTGGTGTGGTGGGTGCTGCTCTACGCCTTTATTGTGTTTCCCGACGAGTACGTGGTGATGAACGTCGCCGTCTACAGCCGCAACTCTGACCGTCTCTATCTGCTGGAAAACCTTGCACTGCTGGGAATACTCGGCGTGCTCGTCTCAACTTCAAGCGGCGCCTGGAAAAAAATTTACCGCAATCTTCTGGTGGCAAGCGGCATTTACACCGTAGGGTCGTGGGCTATGGACGCCGCCATTGCCGGCAAGCGGTATTACAGCGGCAGCATTTACGATATTCCATTTGTCATGTCGATTTGTTGGCTAGTGTGGACCGGACTGCTGGCCAGAGATTTGAAACCGCCATTTCAGACTCCCGCTGCGCCCAGTCAGCGGTGGCACTCGCTGGCGCAACGGACCGCGATGGCGGCCATCCTCTCGTTGCCGGTGATGGGAATATGGGCATGGTTCGGGGAAAACGATCCGCCGCGTCTCCGACTTTTCCGGGTCCTGATCACGCTGGCAGCTTCTCTGCTGCTCGGATGTTTTGTATTCATCCGGCAGTATCTTCTGGATCGGGAGCTGATGCGGCTTCTCGAAGAGTCCAGCCAGAGCGTGGAAAATCTGCAACGCCTGCATACCCAACTGGTACAGAGAGAGAAATTGGCGTCCCTGGGACAGCTGGTGGCGGGCGCCGCCCACGAGATCAATAATCCTCTGGCGGCAATTCTCGGCTACTCCGACCTGCTCGAACATAGCGCTACCCTGGGATCGGACCAGGTCGGCATGATACAGAAAATTGGCCAGCAGGCGCGACGAACCCGGGACTTAGTCGCCGGACTGCTTAGTTTCGCGCAGCAGACCCCGGGAGAAAAGAAACTCCTGGACATAGGCTCGCTGCTGAATCGTGCCCTGCAAATGGAGTTGCTCCGTATGGAAAGCCGCGGCATTCGTGTGGAATGCAGGATTGCGCCTGATCTCCCGCGGATCTGGGGTAACA
>CATPBY010000011.1 GCA_955652845.1 uncultured Terriglobales bacterium
ATTGTCGTACTAACGGGCGGTACGGGAGGCGCCAAGTTCGTGGATGGCCTGCGGCAAGTGGTCTCCGCAAAAGAACTCACTATCATCGTCAATACGGGAGACGATCTGGAATGGTGGGGCTTGTACGTAAGCCCCGACCTTGATTCGATCACCTACGTCTTAGCGGGTCTGCTGAGCAAAGAGCGCGGCTGGGGCGTTAAGGGGGACACTTTTTTTTGTCTCCAGGCCATGGGTGAACTGGGAGAGCCGATCTGGTTTCACACCGGAGACCGGGATCTCGCGGTTCACTTGCTTCGTTCGAAATTATTGACGAAGGGCAAGACCCTGACCGAGGTGACTGCCGAGATTGCTGCGAAGATGGGAGTTCAGGCGCGAATCCTTCCGATGAGCGATTCTCGGGTGGAAACTCGCGTGGACACTCCGGTTGGCGATTTGAGCTTCGAAGAATATTTTGTACAACGCTGGTATCAGGATCCGGTGAAATCGGTTCGGTTCGCCGGAGTCGCAGATGCGGAACCGGCCCCAGGTGTGATCGACGCCATCATGTCAGCCAGCGTGGTATTGCTGGCGCCAAGCAATCCGGTTACCAGCATTGGTCCTATTCTGGCGGTGCCGGGAGTGGTGGATGCGCTGAAGCAAACCCGGGCGCCGGTGGCCGCCATCAGTCCGATTGTAGGAGGATCCGCAGTTTCGGGGCCTGCTGGTATCTTGATGGCTGCGCAGGGACTGCCCGTTTCTATCGCGGGCGTCGCCCAGGCGTATGGTGAGTTTCTGGACATTCTGATTGTCGACAGCCGCGATGCTCAGGCTGCAGAAGGATTGCGAAAGACTGGACTGCGCGTCCATTGCGCCGGCACGATTATGAATACGCCCGACGAAAAGGCTGCGCTGGCTCGACAGGTGCTCTCGCTGATTTCCACCGAAAGCGCGGCCCGCGCGGGCGCGGAACCATCATGATCCTCGTTCCGGTTAAGAACCTTGCCAACGCCAAGCAGCGTCTCGCACCCGTTGCCGATCAGTCCTCCCGGAGCGAACTGGCCCGTGCCATGTTGTTCGACGTGCTTGATACTCTGGCGACCTGCGTCGATCGCGACGAGGTAAGCGTAGTCACCAGCGACCTCTTCGCCATTCACCTCGCCCAGCAGTTTCACTTTGCCGTGATTGCCGACCAAGCCAGCCGAACTGAGACCGAGGCCATCGAGATCGCCACTCAAGTATGTCAATCGCGAGGGGTGGAAAGCACCTTGGTAATTCCCGGTGATATTCCGCTGATCCAGCCTTGGGAATTGGATAAGATTTTTGGCGCCGCGCCTCCCGAAGGCTCCGTGGTCGTGCCAGCCGCTGATGGACGAGGTACGAACGCGATCTGGCGTCGCCCTGCCGGACTCTTCCCCTTGCGCTTCGGTAACGACAGCTTCAAGCCCCATCTGGCGGCTGCCCGAGCGACGCAAAAACCTTCCGTCGTGCTCTCTCTGCCGGGTATTGCGCTGGATGTGGACAATCCGTCCGACCTGGCGCAACTTGCAAGCGCACCCGGCGAAACCCGTGCCCAGCAGTTGATCCGGCAGTGGGACTTGGCCACTCTGTCTCAGGCCAATCTGCCTTTGGCCGCGAATGAGTAGATGATCGAGGTGGACCACCCTCGGGAGTTGCGAATTATCCCCATTTCTTTTCCCGATGAGATACGGCCGGGAGATTCGTTAGCTGAAAAACTTATGCGCGCGCTGAAGCTTCGGAAATTGTCGCCAGAAAAAGGAGACATTTTGATTGTGAAACACAAAATTGTCTCCAAGGCGGAGGGTCAACTCGTCGAACTGAATAAGATCAAAACGTCAGCTGCTTCGCGTGCCTGGGCCCGGCGCTATCAACTGGACCCCCGGGTGACGGAGTTGGCCCTCAAGCAAAGTCGACGTCTGGTTCGGCGCGGGCGGGGCGTGCTTATTACTCAGACCCGCCACGGACTGATCTGCGCGAACAGTGGAGTGGATGTCTCCAATGTGGACGGCGGCCGCCATGCTCTGCTGCTACCGAGGAATCCCGACCGCTCGGCGGCCAATTTATACCGCGAACTGCAAAAGCGTTTGAACCTTTCCCTCCCGGTGATCATCACTGATAGTTTCGGACGTCCCTGGCGCGAGGGATTGACGGAAGCAGCCATCGGAGTTGCCGGCATGAAGCCGCTGCACGACTACCGCGGGGGGCTCGACCCCCACGGTTATCCGTTGCGGGTGAGTATTGAAGCCGTCGCCGATGAACTGGCTTGCGCCGCGGGCCTGGTCTGCGGCAAGCTGGCCCGCACGCCAGCGTGTATCATTCGAGGTTTTCCCTATCGGCGGGGGCGGGGCATGGCCCGAGAGTTGATTCGCCCTGCTGCTGATGACCTGTTTCGCTGAGAAAGTTTTGAGGAGGGCTTGTGATTCGAACGCAGACAAATTCGGAACTGGAAAATTTCCCCTCCCTCGAGTGGTCTGAGATCGCGCCTGGCATGACTTACGAGTCGCGCGCTGCGCTCGACAAGGTACTCGATTTCCAGGATGGCAGTGTGCTTTCGCCCTCAGAGCGCCAATTGCTGGCCGATGCCAAGGGTGATGATCTGCTCGGGTTGCTGGTGGCCGCGGATGCTTTGCGGCGGGACCTGGTAGGGAATCTCGTCACCTACGTCGTGAATCGCAACATCAATTTCACTAACATCTGCTTTGTGGGGTGCAAGTTCTGCGCCTTCAGCCGTGGCCCTCGCGAATCCGACGCCTACTTTCAAACTCCGGAGCAAGTTGGACAGAAGGCCCTGGAAGCGTGGGAGGCGGGCGCAAGCGAAGTTTGCATTCAGGGTGGTCTGCCTCACGGCTTGCCGGCGTTTTACTACCGCGATGTTTTGCGCGCCGTCAAAAAAGCCACTCCCCTAATGCACATTCATGCTTTCTCGCCAATGGAGATAGTCTTCGGGGTCGAGTTAACCGGAATGCCGCTGCAGGATTATCTGTGCATGTTGAGGGACAACGGTCTCGACACTTTGCCCGGAACTGCCGCCGAAATTCTCGACGACGACGTGCGCCAGGTGCTTTCGCGCAACAAGCTCTCGACCGAGCAGTGGAAGCAGGTCATCCGCACCGCCCACCGTTGTGGCATCCGCAGCACGTCTACGCTCATGTACGGGCACATTGAAACGCCCGTGCATTGGGTCAATCAGTTAATGCTTTTGCGGGAGATACAGCGCGAAACCGGTGGTTTTACCGAGTTTGTTCCGCTTGGCTTCGTGCATCAGAACACACTGCTGTTCCATCAGGGGATTTCGCGTCCTGGCCCCACTCTTGCCGAGCATCTCAAGATTCATGCTCTGGCGCGGGTGCTGTTGGCAGGCTCGATCAGTAACATCCAGGTTTCGTGGGTAAAGCTCAACCGCCGCTTGTCTCAGCTTTGCCTTCACGCCGGGGCCAACGACTATGGCGGGACACTGATGGAAGAAAATATTTCTCGCGAGGCCGGGGCAACGGCTGGACAGCACACAAAACCGGGCGAGTTCCAGTCGCTGATTCTTGAAATCGGCCGAATTCCCGCCGAACGCAACACCACCTACACCCATATCAACCTCAAGCTGCAGCCGGAGCGGTTCACGCTCGAACAGGTCCACGAACCGGAGTTCGCCTGACGTGCCCAGGCCTATCGCAGTTCTCGGGGGCACTGGACCGGAAGGATTCGGCCTGGCATTGCGCTGGGCCCGCGCCGGTGAAACGATCATTATCGGGTCGCGCGATGCCAGGCGCGCACAGGATGCGGCAGAAAAGATTAATGCGACCGTGGGAGACAAGACACGCGCATCGGGCAATGAAAACAACGCGGCTTGCGCCGCCGCCGATCTGCTTGTGCTCACGGTTCCGTTTGAAGGCCACGCTGCGCTCCTGAAGCAAATCAAGCCGGTAATTCGCCCCGGCAGCATTCTGGTTGACACGACGGTGCCGCTGGCGGCCAGCGTAGGCGGGCGGGCCACCCGAACACTCGGCATTTGGCAGGGCTCTGCCGCCCAGGAAACCGCGGAACTGGCTCCCAAAGGCGTCTCTGTTGTGGGCGCATTCCATAGCGTTTCGGCTGAACTTTTGAACGCTGATGGTCCGGTGGAGTGCGACGTGATTGTCTGCAGCGATGATCCTACAGCGAGCGAGGCTGTGCGCTTTCTGGCTGCAAAGATTCCGGGTATCCGCGCCATCGATGGAGGAAAGCTCGAGAACGCCCGTATTCTCGAACAGATAACCGCCCTATTGATCGGCCTCAATATCCGTCACAAAGGCCATTCCGGAATCCGAATCACTGGGTTGCCGGCAGCCGCATATCAATCACAGGATGGCACCTAGTGACTGCGAGATAGTGGAGAACGTCCTGGTATTTCGCTATGAACGACTCCGCCCGCGCCGTAGAATTTCGCAACGTTTCCTACCGGCTGGACGACGGCCACGCACTCATCCATGGCCTCAACCTCGAGGTGCTGCGCGGAGAAACGCTGGTGCTCCTGGGCCGCAGCGGGTCCGGCAAGACTACGACCCTCAAACTGATTAATCACCTGCTGCGTGCAAGCGAGGGGGAAGTGCGCGTGGACGGGCGCTCCACGCGTGAATGGAACGTGATCCGGTTGCGGCGCATGATTGGTTACGTGATTCAAGAAGTTGGGCTGTTTCCTCATTTCACGGTCGAGCGCAACATCGGTCTGGTTCCTCAGATTGAACAATGGCCCTCTGATCGAATCCGGCAACGTGTGCAGGAGTTGCTGCAACTGGTCGGCCTCGACAAGGAACTGGCCTCGCGTTATCCGCGCGAGCTTTCCGGTGGACAGCGTCAAAGAGTTGGTGTGGCTCGTGCGCTGGCCGCGGATCCACCGATCCTCCTGATGGACGAGCCTTTCGGAGCTCTTGATCCCATTACTCGCGCTGAGCTGCAGCGTGAATTTCTGGCTTTGCAACGGCGACTGCAGAAAACAGTAGTATTTGTCACGCATGATTTGCGGGAAGCGCTCCTGTTCGGCACACGCATCGCACTAATGGAGGCTGGACACTTGGTCACGGTTGGCGCGCCAGATGAGTTTGTGAATTCTACCGAGCCTCTGGTTACCGCTTACGTCGACGCATTTGGCACCGACTTCAACTACAACAAAAAGCGAGGCCGCTCATGAATGTGTGGCAATTCATGGCGCAGAACCATACTGAAGTCCTGGAACTCACCCTGGAGCACCTGTGGCTGGTCGGCGCATCCACCGTTCTCGCCGTGCTGATCGGAATTCCGCTGGGCATTGCAATCACACGCTGGCCGTCACTGAACAAGCCGGTCCTGGGGAGCGCCAACATCATTCAAACCATCCCCAGCCTGGCCTTGTTCGGATTCCTTTTGCCGGCGCCGTGGATCGGTGCTCGCGCCGACCGTCTGGCCATCCTGGCGCTCACTCTCTACGCGCTGCTCCCGCTCATTCGCAACACCTACACCGGCATTAAAGGAGTGGATCCGGCTGTGGTCGAGGCCGGTCGCGGCATGGGTATGACTGACCGGCAACTCTTATGGCAAGTTGAATTGCCCCTCGCTCTCGCTGTGATCGTCGCGGGCGTGCGCGTGGCTACGGTGTTGTCCGTCGGACTGGCAACCATTGCGGCGGCCATCGGTGCCGGCGGGCTGGGAGAGTATATTTTCCGCGGCCTGGCAATGGTGAACAATCAACTCATCCTGGCTGGCGCCATACCGGCGGCTGCGCTGGCAATATCGGCGGACGTAGGACTGGGATGGCTGGAAAAACGCCTCAGCCCGCACTGAGAACCGAGAACTGGGAACAAGTACCTGACGTTTTTCTTTTCCGTTGCCGGGCAACGGGGATTACCGTCCAGGCGTCGCTCCAATGATTGAAAAGACAGCTCGCTGCATTTCCGTTCTATGTCTAGCAGGCGCCGTGCTTGTTTCCTGCGGTCCCTCGCGCGAGAACCGCATCGTGGTCGGTTCAAAAAACTTTACCGAGCAACTGGTCCTCGGAGAAATCATCGCTCAGCAAATCGAAGCCAGAACTCATCTGCCAGTCGAGCGCCGCTTTTATCTCGCCGGCAGCTACATTTGTCATCAAGCAATACTCGGGGGCCGGATCGACATCTATCCCGAATACACGGGCACTGCGCTTATCGCGATTCTGAAAGAAAAACCGCAGGGCACCAGCGAACGAGTCTACCAGCAGGTAAAAGACGAATATGCCCAACGTTTCGGCCTTAACGTAGGATCATCATTCGGCTTCAATGACACGTTTGCCATTGAAATTCGCGGCGATGACGCACGCCGCCTTGGTGTTAAAAACATCTCGCAAGCCTCGGCCCACACGCCGCAATGGCGTGCCGGATTCGGCTACGAATTCATGGAGCGTCCTGACGGTTACAAAGGGCTGGCCGCTACCTACGGGCTGCGCTTCGCCGAACCGCCGCGAATCATGGACCTCGGCCTCCTGGCCCGCGCTTTGAAGGACAGGCAAATTGATGTGGCCGCAGGCAACGCCACGGATGGCCTGATTGCCGCGCTGGATCTTTTTGTATTGGAGGACGACCGTCATTACTTTCCACCCTACGAAGCCGTGCCCGTGTTTCGTCAGCAGATGCTCGCTCGCCATCCTGAAGTAAAACAGGCGCTAGATGAACTCACGGGCAGGATTTCTGACGACGACATGCGCCGACTCAATTACGCAGTCGATGGACAGCATCGTGACGCAAAAGAGGTTGTGCACGAATTTCTGCAAAAGAAGGGTCTGTGATGTCCATGTGGCGCAGGCGCCCCGCCCGCGAAAGCAAAAAGGGCATAATGTTGGATCAACTTACATCAACCACACCGCATCTACATCCACGATAACCTGGGTGCGGGGAATTTTCTGCTGTACCGCGTACGCCAGCATGGAACGCAGGCAGGCATTAAGCCG
>CATPBY010000012.1 GCA_955652845.1 uncultured Terriglobales bacterium
ATGAAATTCGCCTCGAGTGGAGAATTGCGAGTAGGGCCATTCATTTTTCTTTGCCGGAATCGCCGGCGTCGTAACCCTCGGCATATGAGATGGAGCGACTCCCCAGTCCGCGGGCGCGGGACAAATGCGCCAAACATTTCCGGCCTGATCAAGCGCTAATCCAACCAGCCAGTATTTATTTCCGGCTCCGAGCGGGATGGAACTGGCGACACGGGCGGTTACGCTACTGCCGTCGGGAAGCTCATCCAAACGAACTGAAAGTCCCGGCTCCAGAGGAAGAGACAGACGAACGCCGCAACCATGCTGATTCACCACCAGAGTGTGGCAGCTTTCAGATAGGGTTACGGCAGGGTCCAAACTGGTTACGCGAAGCGGTATCTGGGCCCGAATGCGCGTGCTGCGGCGAGGTAGATGCTGAACTCCTGCTGTGGTTTCCATATGCGATCTTTGCACTCGATTTTACGTGCGAAGTTCTATTTTGGTATTGCTCCGGTAAGGGGAAAGCATACGAAAGTAACTTCTATATCGCTGCCGCGGCCTGAATCTGGATGAGCGGGCCGGAAGCATTGGTGCGAGCTTTGCGGAGCATGTTGGCGGAGGGAATTCCAGTACGCTGGAAGGATTGCTCGCAATCGGCGGTCGAAGGTCCTCGCATGTTGCCTTCCATATAGGCCAGGCCTGGACAGCGAGTGCAGGTTCCAACGTGGCTGCAGGTCGAGCACACGGGCAGATCTCTGGCACGAATGGAGCGGAGCTCGTGCAAGGCCGGCGAATCTTGCCAGATCTCCTTAAATTTCTGCTTCCGTACGTTTCCGGTGGGTAAGGGAAACTGAACGCAGGGGAACACATCGCCGTAAGGCGAGATGTAGGCAGCCGTATGACCAGCACTGCAAGGATATCCGTCCATGATGTCGTCACCCGGCGGCGGGGGAGGGGCGCAGAACTCTTCCACGTTGCCCACCAGGTCAGGGTTGCGTAAAACCGCATGCAGATCGGAGCCGGATATTCGCAGGCCGAGGATGGAGGTGTCGCCGTCCATCTTGGGAGTGATGGTCGGATCAAGAGTGTAAGAAGCGCCCAGTTCGCGAGCCAGTGCCTGTACCCCGGCATGGTCTTGACGGTTGGCAGTCATGAGCACGTTGGCGATCACAACCTTGAGACCTTGCGATTGCAGAAAACGAATGGCCTCCAAGCTGCGCTTCAGCGAACCGGGCAGCTTGGTGATGGCGTCATGAACGTCTGGGCGATGGGAGTAGATGCTGATCTGTACCTGCTCAACTCCCAGGTTGACCATGCGGCGCGCTTCGGCCTTGCGGATCATGACCCCGTTGGTCTTGATGCGCACATTGAACCTTAAACTGCGCGCGTATTCCAGAATCTCAAAGAAATCCCGGCGCATCAGCACTTCTCCGCCACTGAGCGTAAGGAAAAATGTCCCAGCCTCGGCCAGCTGATCCAGAACCTGCTTGATCTCCTGGGTCGTCATCTCGCCATGATCGTCGTGGTCGAGATAGCAGTGCACGCAGCGCTCGTTGCAGCGGTAAGTGACATCAAGATGAACGGATAGCGGAACGCCCAGCTCGATCGCCCGCTCATTCATTTCCTGCACGAGACTCATGCAGTCTCCGCGGAACGGGGGGATGAATCGGCGATGGGATGATCGGAAACCAGCAAGATCCCGTGAGGAGAAAGATCGTCCACGAATTGCTGGGCGTCGCGCAGCGCGACCTCGGGTTCGACCTCAAACTGACTGACCAGCGCGCTGACGATTTCAGACAGTGGAGTTCGTCCGTCTGCCGCCTGCCAGATCACAGTCGCGACTTCATTCAGGGTATAGAAGGTCGAATCGACCGAAGACATGATCATCATCTCCCCGCCCAGCATGCGGGCAGCGATGGCGGAGCTGCGGGCAATGTACCTGTCACTCATTGAATCAACTCCCAAACCCGCGAGTCAGGAGTGAAATTCAAACGGCGCACGGGGACGTTCTCCACGAAATCGCAAGCGGAGCCAAAAAGCATTTTGACCAGCTCTGCATCTTCAGCAAAAAAGAGGATATTCCTCAGCAGCAAATGCATCGCCTGGGGAGGGTCAATGGAGTCAATTCTGTTCTCGCTCGCTTTGGTGAGAAAAAACAGCGCGCCCAGCGGCGCGGAGCAGTTCTCCCCGACGCGGTGGAGTTCTCCGGCAAAAGGAGTTCCGCAGGCGCGGTAAACGCCTGAAGCTCTGCGAACGTAAGAAATTTCATCGGTCAGCAGGGTAACATCGGGGGGCGCGAGCCGCGAGATTGTCGTCTTCCCTGCACCGGAGACCCCGGAGAACAGGAAAGCTCGCCCGTTGCGTACGACACTCGCGGCGTGCAGGAGAAACCCGCCTTCTTTCGCCAGTATCAAGGTGTGAACAATGCGCAACACGGAATCGATGGAATAAGGGTTCGGCGACTGGCGAACCCGCCCGCGGCCAGCTTCAGGATTCCAATGCGCGTTGAAATCTCCGCGCTGTAGTCGCCAGGTGCCATTTTGCAACTCTACTCGAAGATCGTTTTCAGATTCAGACTGCGGCGGCTCGGATGGAGCGACGAGATCGACATCAAACTCGAACCTGGGTCGCGAAGGCGATCCGACGAAACCTGCGTATCGATCGGCCAGCATGTCGCGAAATGATCCGTCCTGTGTGCGCAAAAGGATGGGCAGGCCACCAATTTCAACCGCGATCTCGTGATTTTCGCTCATGGTGCGATCTCCGCCGTGCGGAGAGTCAACGTTTCCTGCACCCCCCAGAACTCTACGGTTGCGCTCTCGCGACCGCAGCTTCAAAGGGCTGACCAGGGTCAGCGGGTAGCGCGTACGTTCGAAGCGCGGCACGCTGCAACAGATCGAAGTGACAAAGCATCCAGCCCAGAAGCCGGCGAACCGGGCTGAGCGGCAGTACCGGGACGAAAAGTCCAGGATAATCGCGTTCAATTTTCGTCACTGTGCCCAGCAATTCGGTTGGGCGTACAGGAGCATCCGCACAGGGCATGCAGTCTCCCCTGGCGAGCAAGATTCCGCTTTGCTTTTTGCCAGTTTCCAAAAGACGATGAGCGAACAAGCGGCCCCCGCGCGAGAAAAGAACGATGTCCCCGTTTTTCACCTGAGCAAACGTACTGGATTCAATGGTAAGAACATCTCCAGGCCACAAAGTGGGCAGCATGCTGGTGCCGGTGGCCCGCAATTTCAAATGACCGCTCGATCGCAGAACTTCAGCCGCCAGCATGCATTTGTGTTGTGCGAGGACTTCAGCGTCCATCGGTAAGGGCCTACGACTTCCGTCTGAACCGGCATTGCCCTTGGCTGTGAGTGATCTTCCCACAGGCCAGGGCGAGGGTTTCAAATACTTTCTCGAATCGAAATTCCGGCTTGCGATAGGGTTTTTTGGCCCCACTCTGGCTCGGCGCGCCCTTACCGGTTCCGGAAGGTTGGTTCTTCTGAGTCATAGAAATCTCAGTGCGCTTAATGGCTTACGCCTGCCTTCGAGCCGAGCACGAACCCCAACAGGATAACGCAGTGTACAACAGAGAAGAAGCCAAATGCTAACCATTGTTGTATCCCCGGATGCCGTCGAACGAAGCCAATATGGCGATGGCTTCAATAAAAAGAAAGGGTGCCGAGCAGCCGGGCGCGACGCAAGATGCGGGAGAAAATGAGCAGGCTCAGGGGCAGCAAAATGACCGAAAACATGCTCAGCACAAAGATTTCGCGCTGCAGTAACGCTAAACTTGCGCCCTGAAGCAGAGCCATGCGTATGCCGTCCAGCGAGTAGGTAATCGGAATTAGTCCGGAAATCAGGCGAAGAGGCCGGGGCAAAGCAGCAACCGGGAAGAGAGTTCCAGTCAGAAACCAAACTCCGGAGCCGAGCAGCCAAACCAGTGCGGCGCCTTTTTGGATCGCCAACTGCAGGGCTGCCGCAAGAATGCCGAGCGCGAAGGCTACCAGCAGCGATAGAAAACAAATCAGCGCACAGCCCGTGATATTCGGGTTAAGCAGCGGCGCGGGCGACAGGAGCAGTCCTGCTCCAATAAAAAATATAAGCTGAATGGTGTTTCGACCGAAGGCTGAAAGAGCGCTGAGAAAAATCAACATGGCTGCGGGGGTGGAAGTGGTGACCATAACCTCCAAGGTGCCCGTCTGCTGCGCTTCCTGCACAATCATCAGGAAGGCGTTGATGCCCATTATCAAAAATGTGTAAAAGCCCATGCCCAGCAGCACGAATGGGAAGTAATCCATTCCCTCGGGACGGAACGAAGGGCCAATGGCGCGAGCGAGATAATAAAATGCGGCCAGTTCCGCTGCTGCTCCGGCCACTGAAATCACAAATCCTGAGCGGTAACGGATCGCAGTCAGAAGGTCGCGACGCAGGATCGCCAGCATTTTGTCCAGAAGGCTTGCCATTCTTATCGCCAACTTCCGGCAGTTAACAGGGACCTCTCATCCACTTCGCCGGTAGTATGAAAATAAAAGGAGCGCAGCTCTTCCGGGTCGGTGGCCGCAATTTTCCTGTAGCCCGCCAGCCGGCCTTGACGTAGCACGGCAGCGAAGTCGCCCACTGCGGCCGCTTCGATCAGGCTGTGCGTGGCCAGGATGACGGTGGTTCCACCGTCCGAAAGTGAGCGGACAAGATTCCAAAAGTGGGTTGCCGACGCCGGATCAAGGCTGCGCGTAGGCTCGTCAAGCAGAATGACGGAGGGTTGTTTGATGAGAGCTCGCGCGATGCCTAACCGCTGGTACATGCCGCTGGAAAACTTCATGACCAGAGTGTCGGCGGCGTCGAGCAAGCCTGTCTGCTGCAGCATGAGCTCTATCCGGCGACGGCGCTCGGGAAGACGAACATCATCCAGTGCGGCATAGAAGTCGAGGTTCTCGCGAGCCGAGAGTCGAGGGAAAAATGACCGTTCGCCTGACACCGCGAAGCCGACCTGCCGCCGCACTTGCTGGGGATCCGTCTGGGTATCTGCGCCTCCGACCATGACGTGTCCCTCATCGGGAATGAGCATGGTAGAAATCAGCTTCAAAATGGTAGTTTTGCCGCTGCCGTTGGGACCGAGGAGAACCAGGATCTGAGCGCTGGAGGCTGCGACCGAGATCTGGTCCAAAGCGCGGGTTTCTCCGCCACGTTCGCGGCCCATCCAGTTAAACAACGCCGGACTGTGACGGAAAATTTTAGTTACAGCCTGGAGAACGACGCTATCCATTTCTATGGTTAAAATGTCCGGAGAAAAACAAAAGGTATTATAGTGGCCGTCGTTGATCTTTTGGCATCGAAGGCTAATTTCGAGAAATACGCATGTCCTCCGCAGTGAAAATGCCTGCATTGCAAGCAGCCACGCCTAAGCGGCAGTCGCGGGTTTCTGCCTATACTGCGGAATTCGAACTGCTACTCGCGTGCTGCTCCCGCTTTTCGACCGGCCATGATATTGGCGACATTCTTGACCGTTCGCTCGATTGGCAGTGGTTCCTAAGAATGGCCAGACGGCATGGGCTGATCCCTGATGCGCTCGAATTTCTGTCATCGTCTAAGGACGCGCCTATGGCGGCGCTGCAGTTATTACAACCTGCCTACGAATCCAACGCGCGACAAGCGCTTTGGCTGAGCGCGGAACTGGTCCGGATTCTCCACCATTTAAAAACAGCTGGGATAGAGGCTCTGCCATACAAGGGTCCCGTCCTTGCTGAATTACTTTACGGTAATGTTGCACGCCGTCAGTTTTCTGACCTGGATGTTCTCATCCATCCTCAGGACCTGATGAAAGCCCAATCCGCGCTGCTTGAAATTGGATATACATCATCACTCGATCTCAGCAAGCAACAGGAGCGCGCCAATCTGGTGTCCGGTTATGAATGCACGTTCAACAGCCGGTTCGGCGAGAATCTGCTGGAAATGCAGTGGCAGATTCTTCCACGTTTTTATTCCATCGACTTCGATGTGGATGGGATCTTCGACCGGTCCGTGACTGTCAGGTTCGGCGAACATTCCATCCATACGATCTGCGGCGACGATCTAATGATCGTGCTGTGCGTGCACGCTGCCAAACATGGTTGGGAACAGGTTTCCTGGTTATGCGACATCGCGGCATTAGCAGGGTCGGTGGATTGGGCCGTTGTCACGGCGCGGGCGCAACAGTTGGGGGTAGAGCGAATCCTAGCTGTGACTTTTTATCTTGCTGAGCGACTTCTGGGAATGACGCCACCACCGCTGGTGGAAAATCGCATCCGGAATGATCGCAATGTTGAAATGCTTGCGCATCGGATTTTGCCGGTTTTGCCGGAGGCGACCGATTACGATACAGAGTCCCTCGCTTATTTTCGATTCATGGTTGCTACGCGAGAGCGCTGGCAGGATCAAGCGCGCTTTTGGTGGCGATTAGCTGTCACTCCCAGTGTAGGAGAGTGGTCGGCGATGCGGCTGCCCAGCCCGCTGTTTCCGTTTTATCGCGTGGTGCGCCTGGCGCGATTAGCGCGAAGAATTCTTCAGCCTTTGAATCATTAGCAGGGCTCAACGCTTCGCATTTTTCCGTGCTTGCGCCATTCCAGCTTGCAGACCTTTGTCAATGACTCGCGTATATCCGGACTTCTTCATGCTGGCCATGGTGGCAGATGCAATTCCGCCCGGTGTGGCCGCTTCGCTGAGCAGATGATCCAGCGAAGTTTTCCCTTTACGCCAGGCCATAACTCCATCCGCAAGGGCATGGGCTGCCGCGATCCGCGCGGTTCTGCGATTGAGCCCTAACTTTTCGCCCGCCGCGGCCAGGGCGGCAAGAGCGTGATAACCATGGCTGCATGAGTAGGTGACGGTAAAGCCATTGAACTGGCTTTCTGGAATTTTTACGACAGGCCCAAGCTTACTAAACAATTGTTTTACCTCTTGCCGCGCCGAGGACTCCAGCCGGGGATCAAACACCAATGCTGTCAGACCACGGCCGCTACGGCATGCTGGACTGGGCATGGCCCGTGCCCAACGTACCGGCGATCCCAGAGCCTGACGCAGTCTGGCCAGAGGCACTCCCGCCGCCAGACTAACCGCCGTCAATGGCAGGCTGATTTTCCCAACCTCTTTCAGTAATTCACGAACTGAATCCGGCCGAACCGCAATAATCAGGAGGCGAGCCTGCTTCACCGCATGATTCAAATTTGATTCAGCAATCACCCCAGACCGCTGTTTCAATCGCCGCAACTTTTGCGGATGTCGGTCATAGACGATGATGGGCTTCTGGTATCCGGCGAGCCGCAGCCCGGCGACCACTGCGCTGGTAATGCGGCCTCCACCTAAAAACACTATGGCATTGTTTCGAGCGGCTTTCATGCAAGAACTGCACAAGCCCGGTCTGCGGCATCGACAAGCCGTGCAACGTCTTCCTCCGTGTGCGCAGTGGAGATGATCCAGTGCAGACCGTTTGAGGGCGTCATGTACACGCCCAGGTCGAGTAGCAGATGGACGAAACGAGAATAGCGGCGAGTATCCACATAAGCGCAGTAATCACGATAATCGTTAACAGCTTCACGTTCGGTGAAATAAATCTGAAACATGGGGCCAAGTCCCTGCACGACCGCCCTGATGTTGTGCCGGCGAAACACTTCGCGCAATCCCAGGATAGCCGCCTCGCCAGTGGCATGGAGTTTGCGGTAAACGCCATCGGCAGACAACAGGTCGAGATTGGCGGCGACCACCTTCATGGTCAGGCGATGTCCGTTGAAAGTGCCGTAGTGCAAAACCATGTCGTCACCCCAGCGCATGCGATCGAGAATGGAATGCGGTCCCGAGACTGCCCCAACTGGAAACCCCGCGCCCAGCGCTTTTCCGAAGGTGCTGAGGTCCGGCCCCAACCCGTAATACTGCTGGCAGCCGCCGGGCGCGTAGCGGAAGCCGGTGACGACTTCGTCCAGAATCAACAGTACGCCATAATCGCGGGTGAGCTCGCGGAGTCGCTGCAGATAACCATCACGCGGCAGAATGCAGCCCATGTTGGCCATGATCGGCTCAGTGATCACTGCGGCTAATTCACGACCATGCTCGCGGAGGACACGCTTCAGGGCGGCTTCGTCATTCCAGGGCGCGAGCACCACGTCTTCAAAGGTTGCCGGGGGAATACCTTGAGAGTCCGGAATGCGAGCCGGATGGTCCGGCGTACCCAGTTGTTCCGGCGGGTGGCTGTGCGCGTTTAACAGGTAGGGATCGTACCAGCCATGATAGTGGCCTTCGAACTTCAGGAACTTCTGCCGTCCGGTGTGGGCGCGGGCGAGTCTCAAGGCCAGCATGGTGGCTTCGGTCCCAGTGTTGGTGAAGCGAACCACTTCAGCAGATGGAAGCATGCGCAGGAAGCGCTCGGCGGCCTCCACCTCCGCCGAAGTTGCCGCCGCGAAGTGTGAGCCCTCGGCGGCAGCCCGAGAAACCACTTCCACCAGGTGGGGATGCGCATGGCCCTGGATCAGCGCGCCGAACGACATCATGAAATCGACGTACTCATTACCATCGGCGTCCCAAACGCGCGAGCCTTGGCCACGCTCCAGGAAAATGGGCCCGGGACTGAATACTGCCTCCCCGCGTGAGGGAGAGTTCACTCCCTCGACCAGGGACTGCTTAGCGCGCTCAAACCGTTTGCGGGAGAGGTCTCGATTGGTTTTGGTTGTAGGGGCCATAAATAACGCAAAGCCTTGCCCGCTGACAGCCGAGGGCGGCTGTCCCTACGTGAGTCATTTCAATCGGCAGTGCCGCCGCCGTCGACTACCAGGGCCGCGCCGGTCATAAATGAGGAATCATCGCATGCCAGGAACAGCACCGCTTTTGCTATCTCGTCTACCGTACCAATTCGTCCCATGGGCCGGTTACTGCAACTTGCAAGATAGTCCTCCCACTTCATGCCCCGCATGCGCGCGTCTTCCGGCAGCATCGGTGTGTCTACGTCGCCGGGACAGATGCAGTTTACCCGCACGCCCTGGCGGCCGTGATCAATTGCCATCGCTTTAGTCAGCAGTACCACACCGCCTTTGGAAGCGCAGTAAGCCACCCCCGCATCGCCACCTACAATTCCCCAACCCGAACTGTTGTTGATGATCACTCCACCGCCCTGCTGGATCATTCCGGGCAACGCGAATTTCGACATCAGGAAAGTTCCTTTCAAGTTAATGTCGATTTGCAGGTCCCATTCTTCTTCGGTGCATTCCAACGCGCTGTGAGGATAAAAAATGCCTGCATTGTTGAATAGGACGTCCAGGTGGCCGAAGGCGCGTAGAGTTTCGTCGATCGCACGGCTGCATTCGTCGGGTTTCCGGACGTCGGCGCGGATAAAGATGGCGTGGCCGCCATTTTCCAGGATCTGCTCGGTCACCGCATGACCACGTTTTTCATCGCGGCCAGTAATGGCAATTTTGGCCCCTTCGTTGGCAAAAAGAATTGCAGTCGCCTGGCCGATGCCCGAAGTGCCTCCGGTAATGAGAGCGACTTTATTTGCCAGGCGCATGTGGCTTCATGGAGTCTTTCCTGTCCGATGTATCAGGACAACTCGCCAGCAGAACACTGCGGAGCTTTGCTTTGTCAGACAGCCGAGGGCGGCTGCCTCATAATCCTGTTACATTGATCCTGCCAAGCCGCCGCCATCCACCACGAGCGCAGTCCCGGTTACAAATGACGCCGCATCGCTGGCAAGGTATAGCGCAGCCTGCGCGATCTCTTCCGGCTTTCCGACGCGGCCCAGCGGGCGTCGCGCAGACTCCGCGAGAAAACGATCGGCGGATTCCCCTAATTGCTGCGCTTCGCCGCGCAACATGGCGGTATCAGTGTCACCGGGGCAGAGGCAGTTTACACGAATGCCTTGAGCGCCGTGATCGATGGCCAGTGCCTTGGTGAGCAGCACCACCGCACCTTTCGACGCGCAATATGCAGCGGCTTTCGGCCCGCCTGACAATCCCCAGCCGGAGGCCATATTGATGATGGAACCTCCGCCGGATTTTTCCATGACGGGGATAACGCGGCGCGACATCAGGAAAATAGACTTTACGTTGACGGCCATCACCCGGTCCCATTCATCCTCACTCAATTCGAGCACGCTGGCGCGACGGATGATGCCGGCGTTGTTGAACAGAACATGAATGCCGCCGAATTCCCGCAGGGTGCTTGTCACCGCTCGCTCGCAATCGGCAGCTTTGGTGACATCGGCCGATTGGAAGATGGCCCGGCCGCCATTGTGAATGATTTCTTGGGCGACTGCGTCTCCCGCTTGCTGAGCCACGTCGGCGATCACGATCGAAGCACCCTGCTGAGCGAAGAGTAAAGCCGTAGCTCGTCCTATGCCGGAGGCGGCGCCGGTGATCAGGGCAACTTTGCCGGATAGATTCCCCACGGGCGGGACGCCCACGCCTGCATCGCTGGGAATTGTCTTCACCGGCTGGCCAGGCCTCCTGCGGTCTCGGCGCCGTCGATGGTGTACACGTGCCCGGTGATGTAGGCTGCGTCGTCGGATGCCAGAAAGGCGAACAGGGCAGCGATCTCTTCGGGCTTTGCGTGCCTTCCCAGTGGAATCTTGCGATTTACCTCTTCCAGCATAGCATCGGTATATTCCGCACGCTGCATGGGAGTCAGCACGTAACCTGGCGCGACTGCGCAGACGCGAACTCTCGGTGCGAGCTCCAGCGCCATCGACTTCGTCAGCTCAATGACTCCGGCTTTAGTGGCGTTGTAGTCGGCATAATAGGGCTGGCCGACGATTCCATTAGTCGACGCAGTTTGCAGAATCACTCCGCTGCCGCGCTGCCACATGTGCCTGGCCGCGGCTTGCGCCATATAAAAGACGCCAGTAAGATTTACCGCAACTATCTGGTCCCACTCTTCGGGTGTAATGTCGAGGAAGTTATGGCGGATGCTGATTCCGGCATTGTTGATGAGAACATCCACGGCGCCCATAATGCGGACCGCGTCGGCAAACCCTGCTTCCACTTGTTTGAGGTTTGAGACGTCGGCATTCACCGTGCCAGCGAGCTTCGGCAGGTTGGAGTGGATCTGCTGCAGGCCCTTGACGTCGCGGTCGAGCACGCAGACCACCGAGCCTTCGTCCAGAAAACGGGCCGCCGTTGCAGCCCCAATTCCGCTGGCGCCGCCGGTTATCAGGACGCGTTTTCCGCTGAGTCCGCGCATCGGTTTCCTCTGTAAATGGGTACTTAGGATAGAAC
>CATPBY010000013.1 GCA_955652845.1 uncultured Terriglobales bacterium
GGCAGGATATCCGTGAGCGCGACCTGCCCCAGGAAACCGAGCAGACGCGAGGGCTGAACTTCAGCAAAGGTTGCTACATCGGGCAGGAGATTGTGGAACGAATTCGCTCGCGCGGTAATGTCCGGCGCAAGTTTACCGGATTTTTGATTGAAGGCGAGTTGCCCTCACCAGGCTCCAAGCTCCAGATTGAAGCCAAGGAAGTTGGGGAAATTACCAGCGTTGCGTCTCTGCCATTAGCGACCAGAGTTCCAGTGGCGCTGGGCTACATCCGCCGCGAGGTGGCGATGCCGGGGCAACAGGTGGAGGCAATGAACGCGCAAGCCACAGTAACAAATCTCCCGTTTGAAAAAGTCTTTAAGTCGTGAAGGAAGAAATATGCCTGAGAAGAAGCAGGAAAGCTTTACCGTAACCGACCGCCGGCTGTTCACCACCGACGGAGAATTACGAGAAGAAGTCACAGAAGAAGAAGTAGCGACCTCGCAGCCCGCCGCTCAACCAGCGCCGGCCGCTCAACCAGCGCCGGCCGCAAAACCGGCCACCTCAACTACTTCCAAGTCCGATGAGGCTGGCGTGCCGCCGCCACCCACCGCCGCCGAGCAGCAGGAACAAGCCGATGCTTATCGAAAGTCCGCCAAGGACCTTGACACTCGCGTGGAACTCAGCGGACATTCCGCCAAAGAACTGGAGATGACCTTTGAGCGCTTTATGGCTTCGCTGTACATGACGGCGATGCTGCAACTCGGCTTGATGCGCGAGGAGGGCGGACAACCTCGAGTTGATCTCATCGGCGCCCGCCAGACCATCGACACGCTGAGTCTGATCGCAGATAAGACCAAAGGAAACCTCACCGCCGCGGAACAAAATTTCCTGCAGAACTGCCTCTACGAATTACGGATGGCATACGTCGATGTCACCAATGCTCTGGCGCATCCCCCGCAAGCGCCGCTCAAGGGCACTGGGACATAGGCGCGATGAAGGCGCGGCTTACGGTGCTCGGCAGCGGCACTTCCATGGGCGTGCCCACGATCGGCTGCGACTGCAATGTCTGCCACTCCTCCGATCCGCATGACCGCCGTACCCGCCCCTCGGTGCTGGTGGAATTCAACGCCAAAAATATCCTTATTGACAGCACACCCGATTTTCGCGAACAAGCCATCCGTGAGGGCATCAACCAGATCGATGCGGTGCTCTATACTCACTCGCACGCCGATCATATTCTCGGACTCGACGATCTCCGTCCCCTGAGCTTTCATCGTCCGCAGAAGATACCGCTCTATGCGCAACCTGAGGCCGCGAAATTCTTGCGCAATACTTTCAGTTACATCTTCGATGCGGAGTACAAGTACGGCGGCCTGGCGCAGGTTGAACTGCATTCGATCGATGGCCCGGTCCAGTTATTCGGAGCCCGGTTCGAGCCGGTGAAGGTTATCCATGGGGATACAGCGATCATCGGTTTTCGCTTCGGTTCAGCAGCCTACCTGACCGACTTCAGCGAAATTCCCGAAGAATCATTCTCCCAGTTGAAAGATCTGGACGTTCTTTTTCTCGACGCGCTGCGTCACAAGCCGCACCCGACGCACTCCACGGTCGATAATTCATTACGCATAGTGCAGCGGCTTAAGCCGCAGCGGGCTTTCTTTACCCATATTTGTCACGACCTGCCGCACGCGGCCACTAACGAAACACTGCCACGCAATGTCCGGCTCTCATATGACGGACTGAAGCTGGACTTTGAGATTTGACGGGGACCGACTATGAGTTGGCAAGGAGACTCTTTTACCGTCATCGACTTAAGGTGTTCCAAAAAGTATCAAAGAGTTTCTTTGCGTTCCTCCGGAAAACTTCGCGTCCTTTGCGTTTAAAGCTTTTGCATGCAGATCTTCCACAAACTCGAAGATGTGCCCGCCAGCTTTGCGCCGACATTACTCACTCTGGGCAATTTTGACGGCGTGCACCGGTCTCACACCCACATGCTGCAAGAGCTAGTTAAGCGCGCAAAACAGCAGAATGCGAAGGCAGTGGCAGTGACCTTTGAACCGCATCCCATGCGCATCCTGCGTCCGGACTGTGGCCTGAAGTTGATCACGCCACTTCCCGAAAAACTGCGGCTGCTCGAAGCCACCGGTCTGGATGCGGTGCTCCTGCTGGCGTTCTGACGGGAGCTGTCGATGATGACGCCACTTCAATTTGCCGAACAGATTCTCAAGGCGAAATTGCACGCCCGCGAAATACACGAGGGCTACAACTTCCGCTTCGGCCACAAAGCAGCCGGCAATATTGAGATGTTGACGGAATTCGGACGCAAACTGGGATTTGAAGTAAGAGTCTATCCCGAGATGCGGCTACGGCGGGAGCCGGTATCCAGCAGCCATATCCGCACCCTCCTCAATCATGGGCGGGTAAGCCGCGCACGGCATCTTCTGGGAAGGCCATTCAGCATTCTTTCTACTCCCGGACGAGGCCGTGGCTATGGCTCCAGGTATACCGTTCCCACCGTTAACCTGAGCCGCTATGAGGAACTGGTTCCTAAAGATGGGGTTTATATATCGCGCACACGTGTGGGGGTGGAGTGTTTTGATTCCGTCACCAACGTCGGCAACCGTCCCACCTTTGGCGCGGACTCATTCGCAGTCGAATCTCACCTGCTGAACTTCCATCCCCTGGAACTGGCCCCGGAGACAGAGATCGAGATCTATTTCCTGCAGCGCTTACGCGACGAAATCAGGTTTCCATCGGTGGACGCGTTACGCCAGCAGATTGGCCAAGATGTCAGAAAGGCAGAGCGCTGCTTTCGAGGTTTACAACAGAAAAAGCCGTAATTCTTAATGAGACAAGTATCCATCTTCCATGGGCAGCTTGCCATCGACTCTGACTACATTGACTCCGCCGCTGACTGAATGTATTTCCACCAGGCCTACGGCACCCGGGGTTGATTCCACCTGTTTGACCACATCGGTGTCCGAACCAAGAATCATAATCGAGTTTTTATGCGCCGAGATGAAGGTCTTCACTTCACTCTCAGACATCTTGTTGAGCTTTTCTAGAGTACCCAGCTCACCGCTGGAGGATTTGTGCAGCACCAGGACGACATCTTTTCCATCCGGCCATTTTTTGACTTCGGACCGGAAAATCTTGGCCAGGTGCGCCGATGTAACATTCCCCACGCTATTGTTCTTGTCGACTATCACCGCCATATGGTGAGCGAAACAAGGCGCCAGCGACAGCGTGACGAATGCAAAAGCATAAGCCGCACGATGGCTTTTCATACGAGTAACCTCAAGCGATTGAGATAAGCCTGATGCTTTCAGGCTACCAGAAACCGCCTCTGATAAAGGAAAAAGGTGCCGAGCCGATATCCAGATAGGCACGTCCACGAATGGATTTCCAGCAGCCGGCAGTGGCTCAATCTGGATTCTCTGCTTTTCTTCTCATGGCGTCATCCTGAAGCCGGCGCAGTTCAGCCGGGCGAGGGCCGCATGATAATATCTTCGTAAGAGATTCCGGCTTCGAGTGTGCGGAAGTGGTGGAACTGGCAGACACACCATCTTGAGGGGGTGGCGCCGAAAGGCGTGGGGGTTCAAATCCCCCCTTCCGCACCAGTGACCCCGCTTTAGTAATTACCGGGTGGTTACTAGTTCACAGGATAATCACAGGGCGCCGAAAGAGGTGACTGTGCTTGTCCCTATTGCCATTCAGACCTATTTAGAGAATCTCAGCGCCACGCGCCGACCCAGTACGCTCAATCGGGCGGCGCAAATTCTTAA
>CATPBY010000014.1 GCA_955652845.1 uncultured Terriglobales bacterium
AGACACAAGAGGATAAGCCCGCGCCTCGGGAGCAGCAGCAGCCGCAGCAACAAGCGCAGCAGCCGCAGCAAAACGAGAACCGGCAGCAGCAAAGCACGCAACCACCGCAACAGGACCGGCCTGACCGGCCGCAGCGAGCGCAGCAATCAAGCCAGGCGGAGCGGAACCGGCAGCAGCCGGAACGCGCCGCCCGGCAACAGAACCACGCACAGCCCGTGGTCGCCCAAGGCAGCGGGCGCAGCGGCAATGCCGTGCGCACCGAGCGTAGCGAAAGCCAGCAGCGTATCCAGCACAGCGCCTGGCAGCAGCATCGGGCGACCAACTGGCAGTCCGACCACCGCAACTGGCAGCAACGCGGCGGCTACCGCGGGTATCGCATTCCTGACGACCGTTTTCGCTGGTACTTTGGCTCCGACCACGGCTTCCGCATCGAGGGTCTGCCATTTCTGGTAGTGGGCGGATACCCGCGCTTTCAGTATCAGGGCTATTGGATCAGCGCCGTAGACCCGTGGCCGGAATATTGGGGCAATGACTGGTATGACACCGATGATGTCTATGTGGGCTATGTCGACGGCGGGTATTACCTGTACAACCGCCGCTATCCGACGGTCGGCCTGGCCATCAACATTTCCATGTAACGCGCGAATCCGGGCGGCGCGGCGAAACCCGCGCCCCTGGTCAAACCAGGGAAGGAGCACCACTTGCTTGGAACCATCCTGATCGTGATTCTGGTGTTGGCGTTGTTCGGCGCATTCCCACGATGGCCGCACAGCAGAAGCTGGGGTTATTTTCCCAGCGGCGGAATCGGACTGATCCTCTTAATTGTTCTGATTCTTTTAGTCCTCGGTCGTATTTAAACCTATGCCATCCGGTCCCATCCCGTCGCCTCGAGTTGCTGACAGGGTCCTCGCGCTGGCCATGCGGGTGACAGGAATTCTTCTGGTGGTTTTGATGTGCGTCACCGGCTCCTCCGGTTATTCCGTGCTGACCCACGAGGAAATCGTTGACCTGCTCTGGGCCGAGGAAATACGGCCGTTACTGCTGCAGCGATTTCCCGGGCTTACGGCAGAACAGATGACCGAAGCCCATGCCTATGCCTATGGAGGCGCGGTCATTCAGGATCTCGGTTACTATCCATTCGGCAGCCGGGAATTCAGCAATCTGGTGCATTACGTCCGCAGCGGCGATTTTGTGCGCGAGCTGCTGCTCGAAAGCCAGGACGCGGATGAGTACGCCTTTGCCCTGGGCGCGCTGTCGCATTACGTGGCGGACATCGCAGGACATCCTGCGGTCAACCAGGCGGTGGCCATCGAATACCCCAAACTGCGGGCGAAATTTGGCGGGTCAGTGCGCTATGCGCAGGACAAGACGGCGCACTTAAAAACCGAATTCGGCTTCGATACCCTGCAGGTCGCAAAGAACCGCTATGCCTCGCAGCAGTATCACGATTTCATCGGATTTCAAGTCTCGAAGTCTCTGCTGGAGCGGGTCTTTCCCGTCATCTACGGGGTGGAGTTGAAAGACGCGCTAGCCCATGAGGACTTGGCCATCGGCTCCTATCGTTATGCAGTCAGCCGGCTGATTCCGCAAATGACTCAGGTAGCGCTGCAAACCCACAAGAAAGACCTGATGCGCGAGACCCCGAATTTCGCGAAACAGAAGTTCCTGTACCGCCTGTCGCGCTCGGGCTACGAAAAGGAGTGGGGAAAGGATTACACCCGGCCCGGATTCGGCACGCGCGTGCTCTCCACCCTGTTGCGATACATGCCGAGGCTCGGTCCCTTCAAAGGGTTGGCCTTCAATAACCCGACCCCGCAAACCGAAGATCTCTATATCAAGAGCATCAACACCACCGTCGATCAATACCGCGTTTTTCTTCGGCAGGTGCGGGCCGGCGACCTTGCCCTCCCCAATTGTGATTTCGATACCGGCAACGTGACTACAGCAGCGGAATATTCGCTTACCGACGATGCTTACGCGAAGTTGCTGTCTCAACTGAAGGGGCGGAAGTTCGATCACATCTCGCCCGAACTGCGGGCCAACATTCTGGATTTTTACTCCGACCTCTCGGCGTCCATCGAGACCAAAAAAGATCGCGACGACTGGCAAGACGTGCTGACCTCTCTGGATCAACTAAAACTTGTTACGCCGGTTCCGGTGGTTGCCAGCAACCCGGCGCCGTGATCCGCTCCCGCAGAACATGATATCGAGAGGCTATGAGGCCGCAATGGCAAAGGGACCCACAATGGCAGACACGGAATGGACAGTGAAAGATCTGACCGAAGCCTTAAAAAACTTTCCCGCAGAAGCGAAAGTGTATTACGAGATGGGGCCAAACGGCCCGGGAACAATCGGAAAAGCGCGGTACGTCAAACCCTGGGGCGAGCATAACGAGATTGACGCAGTGTTACTCGACCGCTAGCTCCTTCCCTACCTGGCGCGGTCGCCCGTCGCAACCGCAATTGCAGCAGCTTCCCCGGGCGTCAGCCGGGAGCGGTCACAGTAGCCCCGGCCGCTGCGGCATGCGGCGTAGTTCCGCCGATGTTCGGCGACCGCCAAGGCGCTGGTTTCCGGTTGCGTCAGCTGGGAGTAGTCGCAAGGCTCCTGTCCGTCTTTACAGGCTGACAGGTTGCGCCGCCGTTCTGCGCGTGACGTTTCGCGAGCTTCTGAGGAAGTCAGTGTGGAGTGGTCACACGGGTCCCATCCGTTGCGGCAATTCTCGGCGTTCCGTTGATGATCGGCCGCGGCTACTTCACTGATCTGCGCTTCGGTTAATTTGGAATGGTCGCACGTGCCCGCTCCATCCTTGCAATCAGAAAGATTTCGTTGTGCGGCGGCAATCGCCACATGGCTGACTTCCGACGGCGTCAGCGTCGAGCGGTCGCAGGATCCGATTCCGTCGTCGCAGTCTGCGTGGTTGCGCAGGCGCTCGGCGACAGCCGAATCCTAGTATTCGGCTGGGGTTTGCAGCGTCAGATCGCAGGAGAGAATGCCTTCCTCGCAATCAGAAACATTACGCTGGTGATCCGCAACTGCCAGGGCAGCAGCTTCCGCCTCTGTGAGCCTGGAACGGTTACAGGGATCGAGGCCATTACGGCAATTCGAAACATTGCGGCCGCGATCGGCTGCATCAACTCCGGCCAGTTGGGCTTGAGTCAGCCTGGAGCGGTCGCAGTCCTGGCCGCGGTTCCTGCAATCCGCCAGATTCTGAGAGGGGCCTGAAGTCTGCGCATCCGCAAACGCGTGCCAAAGAACGAAGCAGACGAGCGGCATCCAATAATATTTTTGCAGATTGACTTTCATAGGTTGTCGTCTACGGAAACGTTAAAGATTTCAACACAGCTGGTTGTAAATACTGGCCGGAACCGGTACGCGGTCCCGGCCACTGAATGCTGCGCAGCCCCGAGTGTGCGGTTACTTGCGGTCTTCCCTGGCTTCCTTGGCTTCCGCGACCCGTGCCTGGTGCCCGGCGTCGGCTACAGCTCTCATGAACGCGTCCGCGCTTTTGGGAGTTGCCACCTTGCCTTTAAGAATGGTGCGGAATGTCATATGCCTGCCGTAGATGGCGCGTGTGGAATCGTTATCCTGCTCGACGACTGCGCCTTCCAGCGTCAAGCCGGCGAACACGCCTTTGGAACGCGAGTACGTCAACATCTCCGTGTTCATCTTCCAGTCAGTTCCCGCCGAGGCGTGACGGCCAACCGGTCCGGCTGCCACAGATCCTTCGCCCGAAAGTTCGAACTTGCTGGACAGCAGATGCTGCAGCCCCCGGTCGTTCATAACCAGCATCACCAGGTCGACGCCTTCGGCCCCAATCTGCAATCCCCAGCTTCCGCCGCCGATGGATACGAATGCCGGCGCGCTCCAGCCCTCGGAGGTGCGGCAGGAGGCAATGCCGCGTCCATGCTTGCCGCCAAAAATGAATCCGCCTTTGATCAGGTCCGGGAACTACAAGAATACATTTCGCGTCGCTTAAGACTTCTTCAGGGATCCCCTTATCCGGAGTGGCCATGATGGCATGGAGAACATCCACTGCCGAATCCAGCCTTTTCACCGAGTCCTGCCGGGCTGAACCTGCCCAGGCGCAGGTTCCAAACAGGCCCATAAAGCTCATCAACAGCACTGCTATTGTTTTTTTCATAAATCGTTCCTTTTCGTGGGCTACGGAACTAAGAGGAGAGGACTTCAGATGGACTGACTTAGTTCAGAGCGCCTGAAAGAGAGGAAGGGTTCGTCTCTCCCATGATGATCTCCCGGACACGTCAAAATGGCTGATCTAAATTGCTCATTTTTGTGGCGCGCATCCCAAAAAAGCCTTCCATTTCATATTGCAACCGTCATTCGGCCGGCCTTGAAAGCGAGCAATCTTGCACAGACTCGCGATGCGGTGGCGTGCCATGATAGAGAGCCTCAAGCTTTCAGACGCCGGTACCGTTCCGTTTGAACTGCACGATCTTGCGCAACACCGATTTCGTCCATGAACTCCTTTCTGCCCAGCTTACGCGGCCAGGTTCGCAGCCTACGTGCCTCATTGGCCGCTTCGCTGAGAAGGTTTTTGCGAATGGAGCCGCGCCGTGGAGATTTTGCATCCCAAAGGATGTGTCCATTTTGCGGACTGATCACCGCACGTCACAAAACCTTCTGCCTTGAGTGTGGTAAATCCCTGAAACCCGCCTGATTCCAGCGCAGTGTCATCGTTCGTGCCCGCACGCATCACTCAGTTGAGGGACGAAATCGCGGCAAGATCACGAAAAAGCGTGAGACCCAGTTTCAATATGGAAATTAAAATCGGGAATTGAATCGCTTTTTTCTTCTCAATTCCTCCTGCCTGTTTGCACTCCGGTATAAGCTCCAAACAGATTCACTGCTTTTCTAAGCAAAATTGAACCGACATATTAATTATCAGCCGTTGCTTTTGTCATTTCATAGTTCTGTCGATTACGGCAGCAGTTGAGCCGAGAAAAAGAAGAAGGGTAATGGTCATGCTTACATACCGCAATCATACGATCGGTTTCACCACGCTGCTGCTGCTCGCATTCGCTACCGGATGCGGCGATTCGGATAAGGCCACCGGAACTCGAGGCCTGACCGCGCCGAACGTGCTTTCAAGCGCTCCCGCTGACGGAGCATGTCCCAACACTATCGTGACTGCCACCTTCAGTGAAGCTATGAATGCCTCAACCATCGACGGTTCGGACTTTACCGTGGTCGGGCCAGGTGGCGCACCGGTAGCGGGAGCGGTTACTTACGACGATTCCAGCAATACCGCGATTTTCATCCCGGAAGACAATCTGGGAGTAAGCACGTCATATACGGCGACCATTACTACTCGAGCCGCGGATCTATTTGGCTATCATCTGGCGAGCGACTTCACCTGGACGTTCACCACCGCCCCGGTGAACTGCCGGTCGGCGTCTCCGCCGATTTCGGTAACTCCTCCCGACAATTCGACCGGGATATGCCAATTCAGTGTTGTCGCCGCCATCTTCCCCCAGGCGATGAACCCCGCCACCCTCAACCCTGCGACCTTCACCGTGACCGGGCCGGGCGGAGTACCTGTGGCCGGAACAGTGGCGCATGACACCACTAATAAAATTTTCACATTTACTCCCGCCGCTGACCTGGCCCTTAACACCGTCTATACCGTCACCATTACAAGCGGGGCACAGGACGCATTCGGCAATGCGCTGGCAAGTAACTTTGTGTGGACTTTCACCACGGCTGCCAGTGCTTGCGCCGCGGGATCGCCGCCCACAGTGATTTCCGTTTCTCCTCCTTCTGGCGCCTCCGGAGTGTGTCCCAACACTGTTGTAACCGCCACGTTCAGTGAGGCGATGAATCGTGCCACCGTCAATACGACAACCTTCAAGCTGGCGGCGCCCGGACCGACGCCGGTAGCTGGCGCTGTCATCATGGATGGCACCGCCAAGGTCGCGGAGTTCACGCCGTCCGCCAATCTTGCTGTGAACACGCTGTATACGGCAACCATTACTACCGGAGCCCAGGACCAGGGTGGCAGCGGGTTAGTCAGTAACTTTGTCTGGAGCTTCACTACGGCGGCGCAGTCCTGCCAGGCTGGAGTTCCGCTGGGATCTGCGGCGACTTTTGATGCCGTAGGCGGTTCCACAGTTACCAACACCGGGCCAACCACGATTGCCGGTGGTGATCTGGGATTGAGCCCGGGCAGCGCAATTACGGGTTTCCCGCCGGGCACCATGATTCCCCCCGCGAAGATACACAAGACCGATACCACTGCAGCCCAGGCGCAACTTGATGTTACGGTCGCGTACAACTATCTCGCCGGATTGCAGGGAGGCGCAGTGCTGCCGGGAGATTTAAGCGGACTGACTTTCGCTCCCGGCCTCTACAAAAACTCGAGCACGGTCAAGTTATCGGCCGGAAACGTCACGCTCGATGGGCAGGGAAATGCGAATGCGGTTTTCATCTTCCAGATCGCCTCAACTCTTACAACGCTGGGAAGCACTCATGTGGTGCTGGCCGGCAACGCTCAGGCCAAGAATGTCTACTGGCAAGTTGGCAGTTCCGCGACCCTGGGGACAAACTCCTTTTTCAAGGGAACGATTGTGGCTTTGCAATCAATCACCCTGGACACCGGCGCTAACCTGCAAGGCAGAGCACTGGCACGCAATGGCGCCGTTACGTTTGACAGTAACACGGTTGTGATCCCGTAGGGATCAGGCACTCGGCTCGTGGGCCAGCCTCAGGCTGGCTCACGAGCTGGCGCCAGGCGGGAGCTCAAATTCATAAAGTGATTAGCAGTGGCTCAATCTGGGATTTCTGCCTATTTGGCGCCCTCCTGAGCGCAGCCGTTTTTCACGGGATCTCGCGCGCCGCGGCAAAGGGCGTGTGGTTGCTCCACGCGAGATCCCTCGACAGGCGGAACTGCGCCAGGCTTCAGGAGGACGCATGACAAAAATGCTGAGAATTCAAATTGAGCCACTGCCAGGTAATTCATAAAGTCTGGCAATTCATAAAGTCTGGAGAACATTTATATGTTATTTCCGTTTCAGAACCAGCGCGGTCGTGTTGCAGCAGTGCTCTCGGCACTTATTACGGTGATCTGCGGCGTTGCCGCCATCGCGACAGCGCAGGATCAGCCTGCTCCCGAATGGGAGATTTTCGGGGGGTATTCCTTCTTTTATCCGGGCGCAGATGTGCACGGCATGCTTCCCGGGGCATCGCTGCCGGTGGCGAGCCGCCTGGAATCCAATCCCCGGGGCGCCGGCGCCAGTGTGACATACAACTTCAATCGCTGGTTAGGATTAACCGGCGATCTCAGTGGCAGTCTGGACAGCGATGAGAGCACAACGGTTCAGCGCATTGATGATGCATTCTTTTTTAATGCTTCGCTGGGACCGAAGCTCACCCTTCGCAGCCATTATTTTTCTCCATTTCTCGAGGGATTGG
Source organism: uncultured Terriglobales bacterium (assembly GCA_955652845.1). Classification (GTDB taxonomy): domain Bacteria; phylum Acidobacteriota; class Terriglobia; order Terriglobales; family Acidobacteriaceae; genus JABCYV01. The sequence goes on from CATPBY010000014.1 coordinate 7,429, forward strand.
TGGGCTGGCATCGCCTTACGTCCGATGTTTTTGGACGCGATGACAGGGTCGGTTTTATGGCCGGCGGCGGTATTGATCTGAATTTGAATCGCCATTTCGCTCTGCGGCTGGTTCGGGCAGATTTTGTGATTTCCAATCACCATTTTGGTTCAGGACTGCCCGGCACCGAGGTCAGGGGCGCCAGGGCGCAGAGCGGCGTGGTATTCCTGTTTGGCGGCCGGCATCCCGAGGCGCCAGTGTCAGCAAGCTGCAGCACCAATTCCAGCGAAGTCATGGTAGGGGAGCCTCTCAGCGCGACCGCGACGGGAAGCAATTTCAATTCCTTCCACCACCTGAATTACACCTGGAGCAGCACCAGCGGCAACATTACCGGGCACGAGGACACAGCTAATATCGATACCAATGGTCTGGCCAGCGGGAGCTACACCGTGACCGCCCAGATCTCTGATGCCAAGGTAAAAGACAGACAGGCAACCTGCAGTGCGAGTTTCAGAGTGAAGCAGCCGCCCAGAAATCCGCCAACAATGTCATGTTCGGCGAATCCATCAACGGTTCAACCTGGCATGTCGTCCGCCATAGGATGTACCTGCAGCAGCGCGGACAGCGTCCCGATTACTGTCAGCGGATGGACTGCGAGTGCGGGCAGCCTTTCGGGGAGTGACAATACAGCTGCGTTGAACACCTCGGGCGCGTCCGCCGGGCCGATCACCGTCAGCGCCATCTGCACCGATTCGCGCGGTCTCAATACTCATGCTATGGCCGAGGTTATGGTGGAGAACCCACCTGTTTCACCCGAGATCGCCAGGCTCGAGCAGAGACTTGCCTTGCACAGCATTTACTTTGCGACCGCCAAACCTACCATCGAAAATCCGGAAAGCGGCCTTCTTGCCAGCCAGCAGCAGACGCTGACTTCGCTGGCGCAAGATTTCCGCAGATATCTGGAGCTCAAGCCGGGCGCTCGGTTGATTCTCGGTGGCCATGCCGATCCGCGAGGCTCCGTGCAATACAATCAGGGACTCTCCGAACGCCGAGTCCATCGCACCGAACGCTTTTTGGTCGAGCATGGCATTCCCGCCGCGAACATCGAAACCAAGGCGTTTGGCGAACAGCACAATTTGACCGATGCCGAGGTGAAAGACGCGGTGGAAAACAATCCGGAGTTGAGTGCGGAAGAGCGGCAGAGAGTGCTCAACAATATGACTACGATCATCCTGGCAAGCAATCGCCGCGTCGATGTCACGCTAAGCACCACTGGCCAACAGTCGGTCCGTCAATTCCCATTCAACGCCGCCGATTCGCTGACCCTGATCAAACTGAAACAAACCGGTAGAACCAGAGAGCCCATGACAAGAAGGAGAGCAAAGCCCAGAATTCAGCAATAGGCAACGTCAATCCGCGATACAAGGAAGAGGCCGGCGAAGGGATGACTTTTCCGGCCTTTCGGTTGAAGACGGTACTATCCGCAGCGCGGGCCAACAGCGGCGCTCTGCACACGGGATAGCCCGACCCCTGGGATCGTCTTCGCCGGAAGCACACCCGGAAGCATACAAAGAACAGCTTGGCCTAACCGTTCGCGTTGGAACGTCTGAGCGTGCGTTTGTGTGCCCTCTTTTTTCTCTGCTTGCTGGCCATTCTGTTTTCCGAGAACTTATTGCCGGCAGTCGCGGAATTCTGTACTTTGAGGGCTCCCGGCTTTGGGTCAGCTTCCTTCTTCTCTTCCAATGCGTTGTTCACAGATGATTCTCCTTAGTTCAAAACTGTTAGAGCTTGGTAATGAGCTTACGGAAAAATGGCTTCGTTGCTAGACAGGGCCATTTACTCTCGAGCTCGCCCGCCTATCCGCGCGAAGCTGCTCTGCAGTAAATGCGTGACCACAAGTACTGCATCTCCACTTGGGGTTTGGGACAAGAGGGCTTCCGGCGGCCACGCTGGCGCGGCCATCCGCGGTGGGATGGAACATCATTACCAGCTCACCACCGCATTCAAGGCACTCACGCTTGGCCGCGGTCACGGCTGATATCGCAACTCTGGCAATTTGCTGCTAATCAAAATTGCACAGTTCCATTAAAAATTCTTTGCCATAAATCTGCAGAAAAAGCGGCAGTTTCATCGGCCTGGACGAATGGCTCGAGCTTCGATCGCCCGTTCCTGCTTCTTCCTGCCGCACCCCACCGATGTTTCTGCCTGCTTCGAAGCTTTGCCGTGCTGACAAAATTCCTTCTGGGCTCCACATTCAGCACGAAATGAACAGCGGCCCACAGGGACTGAGGTCCCTCAGACCTGGGAACTACTGCGTCCACACAATTCAAAGCCTCGGGCGGCAGTTCCAAAGGGTTTGCGAGCATGACGATAGGAACCTGGGGACGGACTTGCTTGATTTCCGCCGCGACGATTGCGCCATCCAGCAGCCCAAGGTGGTAAAACGCAGCTGCGCGATA
>CATPBY010000015.1 GCA_955652845.1 uncultured Terriglobales bacterium
ACGAAAGATATGTCGCGCGGCGGGCGCGCCATTCGTGTTTCAAGAGAAGAAATTCTAGCGGCCGGTGAAGCCGGTTTGTTGCATGGCATTGCGCGAGAGGTCGCTGGTCGAAGAAATGCCCTGCATACGCAGCTTGAAGTCGTCGGCATTGGAGGCATTCTCCAGCGCGGTTTCGTAATTGATCAAACCCGCCTGGAAAAGATCCCACAATGACTGGTCAAAAGTCTGCATGCCGTATTGTGAAGTACCCGCAGAGATGGCGTCGCGGACCGCGCGTGTCTTCTCCGGCACCAAAATACATTCCCTTATGTATGCGGTGTTGATCATCACTTCGACCGCGGGCACCCGGCCGTCGCCATCGCAGCGCTTAACCAGGCGTTGACTGATGACGGCGCGAAGCACCGCGGCCAGTTGCAGACGAATCTGTTTCTGCTCAGGAGGAGGAAAGATCGCGATAATACGATTGATAGTTTCAACCGCGTCCAGAGTATGCAGGGTGGAAAATACCATGTGGCCTGTTTCAGCGGCATGCAGCGCTGTGCCGATCGTTTCCAGGTCGCGCATTTCGCCGACCAGGATGACATCAGGATCCTGACGCAAAGAAGCCCGCAACGCCGCTCCGAAGGAAGGCGTATCCACCTCCACTTCGCGCTGGTTGACGTACCCCTTTTTATCCCGATGGAGAAATTCGATGGGATCTTCGATAGTAATAATGTGTTCGGCGCGAGTGGAGTTGATGCGGTCCACCATCGCCGCCAAGGTCGTGGACTTGCCGGAACCGGTAACGCCAGTGACCAGGATCAACCCACGCGGCATGTCGCAAACCTGCTCGACGATCTTGGGCAGATAGAGCTCATCGAGAGCGCGAATCTTGGTGGGAATAACGCGCAGCACCAGCCCTACGTTGCCGCGCTGCTGGAAAACGTTCACACGAAAGCGGCCCAGTCCAGCCACTCCGTAGGCCATATCAATTTCGGTAGTCTCTTTGAACTTTTGCTTTTGCCGCGCCGACATCATGCTGAAAGCCATAGTCAGCATGTCTTCGGCGCTGACCCGGGGCTGGTCGGTGAGCGGAACCAGTTCGCCGTCGATGCGCAGGTGCGGATAGTTGCCGACCTTCATGTGCAAGTCCGAAGCCCGGCGCTCCATGGCGATTCGCAGTAAATCATCAATGTTCATTCGGAAACATCCCCTAACGACTCCTTGTATGATGAACCGAAAAGTCACTGCGCCCAAGATGACCTAAGTAATGGCGGCCGAGGCCAGTGGGCTAGTGGTTTGGAGGGACGGGGCTTCGCGGCGGGAATGAGGATGCAGCTACTGGAGTCGCTTGTTCAAAGCTAAGCCGAGATCACGATTGACTTAGTCCACAGACTTAGTCTAGTATAGCCTCTATGGAAGTAAACATCCATCAGGCCAAGACTCATCTCTCGCGTCTTTTGCAACGCGTCGCCGAGGGAGAGGAAGTCACGATTGCGCGGGCGGGAGTGCCGGTGGCACGTCTAGTGGCAGTAGAGAATAAGAAAAGCGTGCGCCCACTCGGCTTCGCGCGCGGGGAAATATGGATTGCCGACGACTTCGACGCGCCCTTGCCCGATGATTTGCTGAAAGCGTTTTATGGAGGCAAAATCCCGACGGTCCAGCGCCGGAAACGTAAATGAAGTACCTGCTGGACACGGCCGTCTGGCTCTGGAGTCTGCAATCACCTGAACTCATTGCCGACGAAGGCCGCCAGATATTGGAACGCGGAGAAGAGGAAATCTACCTCTCGGCTGTCACTTCGTGGGAAATCAGCATCAAGATACGTACGGGGAAACTGAACTTCAGCGGACTTCCCGCACATGACGTGCCGCGATTCATGGCGAAGCAAAGTCTTCGGCCGCTTTCCATCACCCACAGCCACGCGGCCAAGGTTTATGATCTCCCGGCACACCACAAGGACCCCTTCGACCGGATCCTCATCGCCCAAGCCTTGGTCGAGGATATGGTGATTCTCACTTCGGACCGCTCTTTCAGAAAATACCTGGCCAAGTTGGTATGGTGCGGAAATTAGAAGTCCGCCTGATTTTCGAGCCAAAGCAGAGAGCCGCCGCCCTCGGAGCGGCTGATCTCTAGCACACAACTCCTACGTAGCGCTATCTAGACGCTCACCGGCTGTTTGCTCCCTACTGGAACTGGCGTCAGCCAGTTGAAGCGATCAGCTTTTTCGCCGCGGATGATCGCGTAAAATTCCTTCTGGATCGCTTTAGTGATGGGGCCAATTACGCCCTTACCCACGGTGATCTTGTCAACGGAGCGGATAGAGGTGAGCTCTGCAGCTGTCCCGATGAAGAAGACTTCGTCGGCAATGTAAAGCAGTTCACGCGGAATGCCCTGCTCAGTGGTGGGGATTCCCAGCTCGCGGGCGATTCGCATCACTGAGTCCCGCGTGATACCGGGCAGAACCGAATTACCCAGGGGCGCAGTTATCAAATTGCCGTTGCGAACCACGAAAATGTTTTCCCCTGATCCTTCACTCACGTAGCCGTTCGTATCGAGGGCGATGCCTTCGACGTAGCCATTGACAATGGCTTCCATCTTGATAAGTTGCGAGTTCATGTAGTTCGCGCCCGATTTCGACATTGCCGGAAGGGTGTTGGGCGCGATGCGGGTCCAGGACGAGACGCACACATCCACTCCCTGGGTGGAGTCCCCTCCCAGATATTTTCCCCACGGATAATTGCAGATGTAGACCTCGGTAGGCGACTTGAAATTATTGACCCCAGCCTCGCCGTAGCCGCGCAGCACAATGGGACGGATATAACACGGCGAGACGGCGTTGTGCTTTACCAACTCGACCATCCCTGATACCAGATCTTCGCGGGTGAAATCCACATCAATGCGATAAATCTTCGCCGAATCCAGCAGACGCTGCATGTGGTCGTGGGCGCGGAAGATAGCCGGACCCACCGGCAGCTGATAGCAGCGGATACCCTCAAATACCGATGAGCCGTAATTCACCACGTGAGACATCACGTGCAGTTGGGCGTCATCCCAGGGAATGAGTTTACCGTTATGCCAGATTTTTTCGGTCTGCTGAATCGCCATGGGCTCTCCTTAACATTACGCCGCTCGCTTCGCCTCACTAGTGCAACTTCGCACTGGAGGACCAAATAGAACACGCATAATTATAACCGACGTTGATGCGGCCGGGCCCGGACCATCCAGAGGAGTGGCTCAGTTTGCCCCACCCGAAAAGGATGCCAAGCGAAAATACTAAGCGTGCCGATTCGTTTCGAACGGAGCTGCA
>CATPBY010000016.1 GCA_955652845.1 uncultured Terriglobales bacterium
GACGAAGTAAATAATTGCGAACGCCAGCAGGATCTTCCAAGCGGGTGGACGGGTTGCGTGCTTCATCTGGCGCTCCTTGAGGTCGGACTGCCGCCATAAACATTATGTAAACTTCGCTTGCTTATAGATGGTCTTCCACGGCAGTTCGAACCCATGGGTCTATGAAAACTTCTTATGCACCGTATAAATTCGCCTCATGCGACGCGCTTACTAAAACTTCACCTGTCCGCGCGTCCAAAGTTCAGCCCATTGAGTCGCGCCACCTTTTCGGGGTCTACGCCCTTGTCTGCAATCATCACGTGGAAGGTTTCTCCCAATCCTGCCGGCGTAACCAGTTGCTTGAGCTGTAGCGCGACTTTGACTTTCTCCTGGGGCAGGCGGCACTCCTCAAAAGCATCCGCGAATTGATTCCGCTCTCCGATCCCCATCAGAAACTGCGACTGGGTCAGCAGCTGCTGCACCTGCATCCCTCCCTGGCGCGCCGCCTCGGCGAGCGCCGTAAAGTTCACATGAGCCGTTATGTCCTGCTCACCCGGCGCGTCGTACGGACTCGGACTCACCGCATGTTTGCGAAAGGCCGTTACCGTGCCACGATGCCGGCCGGCGAGTTGCTCTTCCCGGATATACCCATAGTCGATGATGACAATAAATCCGCGACTGACGCTGGCTGCTATTCGCGCCATGTAATCCTGCGCCGCGAGCCCAACCTCCACTCGCTCGCCAGCGCCAGGATGCGCGCTATAGCGGTCCAGGAAATCTAATTCTCCAGCTGACGCGGGAACCCAGGTCTCGACGAACCGCCCGGTATCGACATTGACCCGCAAGGCCCCGCGCGGGCTAATGACCTCGACCGGCAGCGCATCGAAAAATTCATTGGCGAACACGATGATTGGGACGCCGGCAGGCATAGCCCGCACAATTTGCTCTTGCTCATGGACAACAGAAGCTGCGCCCCGCCCGCCAGCGTCCGCTCCACGAATATCTACCTCAGCCCTGTTCTCGATCGCTTTATGCGAGTTGATGGATTTGTGCGAAGCGCGATTTAGACTCGCGGCGTCTCCGTGGAAGGGCACGGCCTCAGCCGTGCCGCAACACTCCTCACACGTAGCGGGCGTTAGCCCCTGATCGAGCGACCGGATGGACGCCTTTCCGTCTGTTATCTTTCGGCTGAACGTCGACTGCAAACGTTTTCGAAGCGCGAGGGACTTTTCCACTAACGTGTAGTGCATGGCCTGAAAGAAATCAGGAAACTTCTTTTCCGACCAATCCAGCACATCCTGCGCAAACAGTCCGCGGCCCGGGCCGGGTTCCAGAACTTCAATTTGCTCGGGCGATCCCAGGGCCCGCCACATTTCCTCAAACTGCCGCGCCAGCAACCTCCCGAATACCGCGTGCACATCGCTCGACGTATAGAAATCTCCTGCCTTCCCAAAATGTTCCACATCGCGGGAGTAGTAACCCATTTCAAAGTCGTAGAGACACATCTCCATGTATCGAGAGAACGGAATTGGACCGCGCTCGCCGATCTCCTGCTCAATTTTCTGCCGCAGGTTCATAGGCCCTTCCGCCGGCGGTCGGCTCGGTCCTGGGGTGTGCGGATAAACATTTCCACCAGATAGTCGTGCAGGCAATCGTAAAGCTGTCGCTGGAAACTCCATTCAAATTGAGGATGGTCGAGGTCGCGGGCATGCAGGTCGAAGTAATAAGTATGCACGGGCACCGGCGAATCCTTGAACTGAATGATGACTTCCACACCTTCCCCCTTGTCTCGCGCCGAGAAATCCAGCAGAGGGTGCTCGTAAAGACGAAGTTGATCAAGAACACGCTGCAGACGGGCGGAGGGTTCAGACACGAAAGAATTGTAATGCAGGGGACAGGCAGTTCTCTTTCTCGTCACTCATACCTGAGCGCCTCAATCGGATCCAGCCTGGCCGCCTTGATTGCGGGCAGCATGCCGCTCACCACTCCCACAAAACTCAGAATCGCAGTCGACCAGATCAAAATCGCGGTATCGATTTTCAGGTGGATATCCCCTTCGCTGGCGTTTTCCATAAATGCGCTCCACAAAGTCAGCGATCCCACCGACCACGACACCAGGTAAGCCAATATCACCCCAGCCAGGCCGCCGATAAATGTGATCGCCAGCGCCTCTGCCAGGAACTGAACCAGGATGTGCCATTTACGCGCGCCCAGAGCCTTCTCCACTCCGATTTCGCGCGTACGCTGTGTCACCGAAACCAGCATGATATTCATCAACCCCACTCCGCCGATGCCCAGCGTCAGGAGCCCAATAAAACCGAGCAGGACTTTAATACCGGTGGTGATGATGTTGAGATCGGCGAGATCTTTCACTGCGTCAAAAATAAAAACCGCTCGATCGTCCTTGGGGTCAAAGCTATGGTGAAAAGCCATAGAACTGCGTACTGCCTTCACCACTTTTTCATGCTCGGCTTCGTAATCAAGAACTATTCCATCCAGGTAATAGGTATCGCGAAGGTCTCTCATGGCGCTGAAGGGTACAAAAACCAGCCCATTCATATTGTCATCGTCATCCTGGATCATGTGTCGCAGGACGCCAATCACCTGATACGAAATACCGTCGATGCGCACGGTTTCTCCGAGCGCATTTTGGCCGGAGAAAAGCTTCTTCTTGACGTCGTACCCCAGCAATGCGACGCGGCTGTGGCCGAAGTCCTCCTGCTCACTGAAAAAACTGCCTTCGGCAACCTCAACGTTACGAATGTGCTGGTAGTTGGAATATGTCCCGCGAACTTTGAAACTCGTGCTGCGTGTTCCGTAAGCGATCACGCACTGCTTATTTACTTCAGGAGACATACGCTTGATCATCGGCACTTCAGCGCGCAGATAATCCAGATCATCGGTGGTCATCCGAATCTGGGTCCCGGCTTTACTGCCGCCGGCCTGCAGCGAAGTCCTCCCCGGAAACATCGCGATGAGGTTCCCTCCAAACGTACGGAAGGCAACCATCAGGCCGCGCTGGAACCCAGATCCGTAAGCCAGCAGCAACACGACTGTGGCGATCCCCCAGGCCATTCCCAGCATGGTCAGCAGACTGCGGCGACGGTTGTGCCGCAGGGCGCCGTACGCTTGTTTTCCCAATTCGCTGAACAAGGTTTACTCCTGCCGCAGCGCTTCCACCGGAGGAAGCAGCGCTGCCTGACGCGCCGGATAAAGTCCTGCCACAACTCCCGCAACCGCTAATGACAAGATTGCAGTCACCGCGGAAGCCGGAACGATCCGCGGCGTGTCGAAGCCCTCAGGAGATGGCAATTGCGCCAGTAGCGTAACAAACGCGATGCAGATCGCCAGGCCGATCCCCCCACTGAAAGCCGTCAGGAACGCGCCCTCCACAAAGAATTGAGTCATGATGTTGCGGTGAGTCGCTCCCAGAGCCTTTCTCAACCCGATCTCCTTGTCGCGCTCGGTCACTGAGACCAGCATGATATTGATGATGCCGATGGCTCCCAGTGCAAGTGTGACCACGCCTACAACGCCTAAAAACCAATCCATGGCGCTGAAAATCTTGCCCACACGTATCGAGTTATCGATGGTGTCCCAATCCATGAATGCGTCGTCTACCCGCGCATCGAAGCCATGCCGACGAGCCAGAATTTGATGCACTTCCCGCTTGGCTTCCAGGTGCTGCTCTTTGGTAAGAGGACGGTAATTAATAAAGGAAATCGCGTTCTCGGTGTTCTCCGCCTTCAGAGGAAATAGCGTTCGCATGGTTTCCACGGGCACGAACACACGGCCATTGGTTCCGTTGTTTCCTTCTTTGCCAATCTTCTCCACCACTCCCACGATGTCGAAACGAATTCCGTTCAGCAGGATCGTGCTGCCCACCGCCGGCCGGCCCGGAAATATGTTCTTCAACAGTTCCCATCCGACCACCGCGACCCGCCGATGCTCGGTATTATCTTCATCATTGAACCATCGCCCGGGATTTACCGGCACATTGCGGATGTGGTTATATTCGGGTGCGACGCCGAAGACTTGGCCATTGGTGCTTCCATACTCACTGACGGTGCGGATATCTTCACGATTCAGCACCGGCGAAAGGGCGCGCAAAAATTTGGTCTGCCCCCGGATCGCCAGATAATCCTGATAAGTAAAGTTGTACGCCCTGCCCGATTGCAAGCTGCCTTCAACCGCGGGGATGCGCCCGGGAAAGGTAAACATGATGTCCTGACCAAGGTTAGCGAGGTTCTTCTGCTGACCGCTGCGGAAACCTTCGCCCAGACCAACCAGCAGCAGCAACGAGCCTACGCCCCACGCGATGCCGAACATCGTCAGGAAGGAACGCAGTTTATGCGCCCACAAAGTAGCCAGAGACTGGCGGACAATCTCGAGAAGCACTCGCATGAAATTCCTTCTGCCAACCGGGGTTTGGGCTTCATGGGCGAATCGCCTCGTTTGGCTTTTGGCATCCCTATCTTAAAGCCTGTTACGCAGCTTTATGATGTCAAGTTCCGCCAAAATGAAGATAGTGCCTGCTAACCGCATGCTGCTGCTGGCGTCTAAACGCTCGTTCTGAAGTACAGCTTTCGTCTATTTTGGTTCCTCAATATCACAACTCACTTCGGGGAGGCTTGCGCCATGAACAAACAATTATTGCGGGTTATGTTGATAGTTCAGAGTTTGCTTTTGCTGAATGTTGTGAGCCGTGCGCAGTCCACCATCCTTGATCTCCCGCGTCCCAGCCAGCACGCCCTGCTGACCCAACGCATCGGAATCACCGACATCACCATCAACTACCATCGTCCCCTCATCAATGGACGCAAAGTCTGGGGAAACCTGGTCCCCTACGGACAAGTTTGGCGCGCCGGCGCCAACGAAAACACGACGATTTCGTTCTCGGATCCCGTTACCATCGAAGGCCAGACTCTACCCAGGGGAACCTACGGATTGCACATGATTCCCGGAGAGAACGAGTGGACCGTCATCTTCTCCAAAAACTCAACCTCCTGGGGCAGCTTCACCTATAACCAGGCAGAAGATGCCTTGCGGGTGAAAGTGAAGCCGCAGCCAGCAGATTTGCACGAGGCTTTGACCTACGACTTTGACGACGTCAAACCGGACTCCGTAGTCGCCACTTTGCGCTGGGAAAAGGTCGCCATCCCGTTCAAGGTCGGGATCAACGTCAACCAGATCGTCGAAGAAAGTTTGCACAACCAGCTCCGCACCCTGGCCCAATACACGTGGTGGGGATGGGACGATGCCGCCAATTTCCTCCTGGCCAGCAAAGTCAACCTGGATGAGGCGTTGAAGTACTCTGACAAGTCCATTCAAAACGAAGAGCGCTATGACAATCTGATGACCAAATCGCAAGTCCTCGACGCCCTGGGCAAAAAAGACGATTCAATCAAGGCGCGAGATAAGGCGCTCGCGAAAGCTAGTCCTTTGCAGGTCCATTTCTACGGGCGCCAGCTTCAGGGCCAGGGAAAGCAGGCGGAGGCCTTCGAGATTTTCCGAACCAACGCCAAAAAGAATCCAAATGAGTGGTACGTTCATTCTGGTTTGGCGCGGATCTCATGCGCCCAGGGTGACTTTCAGAACGCGGCGAAAGAGATGAAGATTGCTCTTGCCGGCGCTCCAGACAATCAAAAGTCTTACGTTGAGGGCTTAGTGAAACGCCTCGAAGCGAAAGAGGACATCAACAAGTAGCTTTGAGAAATGGCCGCCGGCTGCTAATGCGTTGTCTTAGCGGCCGGCGTTTTTTCTGGAACAGCCGCGCGTTTCTGCTCAGGATATTCATAAACTCCTCGTCCGGCTTTCCGGCCCACGCGTCCGGCTTTTACGTATTGCACTAGAAGTGGTGCAGGCCGATACTTCTCCCCCAGCGTCTTGTGCAGGTACTCCAGAATATTGAGACGTGTGTCTAGTCCCACCAGGTCGACCAGCTCAAAAGGCCCCATAGGGTGGTTCAAGCCTAACTTTAATGCTTTGTCGATATCTTCCGCTGATGCAATACCTTCCTGGAGCATATAAAACGCTTCATTCCCGATCATGGCGTTAATGCGGCTGGTGATAAACCCGGGTGACTCCTTGATTACGACAACTTCTTTCCCCATGCGCTTGCCAACGTCGGCCGCCGTAGCCAGTGTATCGTCATCAGTCTCTAGTGCGCGCACTACTTCCAGCAGCTTCATCTTGTGGACCGGGTTGAAAAAATGCATGCCTAGACACTTTTTGGCGCGGTAGGTGACGCTGGCAATTTCGGTGATGCTCAACGAAGACGTGTTTGAGGCGAGGATTGCATCGGGACGGCAAATCTTATCGAGCAGGGTAAATATCTCGATTTTCGATTCCATCTCCTCCGGCACCGCCTCAATCACAAGGTCGGCTTCGCGAGCGGCTTCTTCTACCCCGCCGGCGTATTCCAATCTGGCCAGGGC
>CATPBY010000017.1 GCA_955652845.1 uncultured Terriglobales bacterium
GTAGAACTTCTCCGCCTCTCCGGAATGCGCCAATCTCTTTTCCTGGAACTCTCCAGTATCTGTATCCACCGAAGCGATTTGTTGAAACTCGGGTAATCAACTCCTATAATGATCATTGTTCGGCTCCTTTCTCCCGAGCCTGTTGGTTGGCTTTAGCACCACCAACTTTACTCGGGCCGAGGAGCCGACATTTGTCATGGAATCAATTAAACTCATCAATCCGGTGCTGTAGCCGGTCACGCCCGTCACACTGCAACGCGGTGTTGATCTGGCGGCCCAACCGCGGGTGATTCGGAGACCAAATCGGCTAACGGCTGAAAAGTGCGATTAGGATGACAATTGGGAGCGGCACGCCCAGCAATAACAGCAAGATTGAACGCATTGAGACCTCCAATAGTCGGAATCTTGGATCGTTTTTTTTCTAAAACTAAACAGACTTCATGTGGTCCCGTTGTCTCCCTCCAATGGTAGCGGCGTAGCTCGCGCAAAATGCGCCACTTAGGAGTGCAATAAACATCCACAACGATAAATGAGCGAAGGCCTTGCGCGCCTTATCGGCTGTCTGGCGAGCCTCCGCAATAACGTCATTGATACGTTTTTCAGCCTCAGGTTGGCTGAGCCCCGTTTTCGCAGCTACCATTTGCGCAAGATAGGACTTGTCCGCCTCAGAAACATCGTCCTGTGTCAGCCCATGGGCAAGAATGCGGCCCGCTTCTTCCCGCGTCGCAGCGTCATTGCTGGTATTTGGGCGCTCCGACCGAAACAACGTATCAACAAAGTAATCGCTGGAATGATCAGCCGGAGTGGTTTTACCAGTTTCGGCTGCGTTTGCCCTAGCAGTCACTTGGGCAGCACCGCCGATTAGGTTCGTTGCTGCCGAGGTTAAGAAAGCTGCCGTCATCACCATTCCCACAGCCCATGCCAAAAAGCCATTCGCAGTATCACGGAAATAAACTTCGTCGGTATGAATCGATGCCCACTTGATGCGCAGGCGGCCAGCAAGGTAGCCAGCCATAGACGAAGCAAGGATTTGCGTCAAAATCAGCCAGACAATGGCTGCCTTGCCGATTGTCGAGGCTGACGCGCCGGTATTCGACCACGGCGAAACCGACGAGAGACCCAAACCGGTTCCCAGGGCGAGCAGGATAAGCGCCAGAGCGGCGCCCGTAAATGCACCACCGATAACGGCGGCCCAGGACACACCGGAAGAGTACGCCTCACTTTTGCCTGATGCATTAGAAACATCCGATTTAGGATCAGCGGCGACTCGTACGTTGTGTTCCATGGAATGATCCCCTTTCACAGTATAGGTTTCGTCTATCTTGCTGGGCTAATGTCAGTCTCTGTGTGCGAGTAAGCAATACAGTAGACACTTGAAATCGTGACGGTAAAAATAGGATTAGGCAAAGGCCTTGAGGAGAGCTTTAATCATGAGTGGTCGCTTTACGAAAAAGCGTCCGGGACTGTATCCGGAAGCCGGGACGCTCTCAATCAATTAAGCCACTCTCCTGGATTGTTTCTTGTTTTTAGGCACGTTCGCTTCTTGTCCTTGCTCTCCGCCCTCATTCGCTTCGGCATTGATTTCCTCAGCCAGTTTGGTGAGCTTCTCATCCGTTTCCTTTTCTTCGTGGAGCGTTTCGCTCAGTAATGATGCCCCTTCGGTATCGCCCAGCTCTTCAGCAAAGGCACAAACCGTTCCGTATGCGGCTATTTCGTAGTGTTCGACTCGCTGGGCCGCGCCAATTAGTGCGGCATCCATCAGACTGCCTTCGAAATCTTCTTCCATGACTTCGGATCCCTCTTCGACCAGGCCTTCCATGCCCTTGCACTTTTTGCCTTTCGGGCTCTCCCCAAGCGTCTGGAAAATTTGTTCAAGGCGTTGCACGTGACCTCTCGTTTGTTCGAGATGTTCTTCAAAACCCGTACGCAACTCTTCGGACGAAGCTGCCTTGGCCATTTTAGGCAAGGCCTTGACTAGTTGATTTTCTGCGTTGTAAAGGTCCTTCAGTTCGTCTATATAGAGCTTTTTCAATCGTTCCGGCATATTTCCCCTCCAAAGAAGATTTCACTGCGGGTGCGTGCATCAGATGCTTGCGATGTCGAATCGGCAGCTTGCAAATGCGCAGTGGACGCTTTCGCCTTCACTGCGCTCATGAGTACCAGGGTAGCGAGGCGAGATCTAGGAAATCTGGACCGGCCCTAAGATGCCAACCCCTTTACTTGTTGCGTTTTTAGGAGTTGACCAAAAGGAGACGCATTAGTGCCTCTGTCAGGTAACGAACAGAAACTATTAACCAGCTCGTGTTAAAAACCGGACTCACCTCCGATGGAACACGAAAATCTCAGATGGAATCCGGTTACTGGAGAGTGGTTCTGCACAAGATGTGGACGGACCTCCGAGCGTGTTACCCAGCAGCAGGCACAGGTGGAATTGGATCAATGGGAATGCCGGGTCCCGATGGAAGTTTCCAAAGCGCCAGGAATGGAAACGATGCGGCTCAGAAGGCGGACGAAAATGATAC
>CATPBY010000018.1 GCA_955652845.1 uncultured Terriglobales bacterium
AGTTTAGATCAGTTCGACCCGGACTCTACTACATAGCCATAAAACACCCGGCCTTTGGACATTCAGAAGAACTCCAAGTAATGCAATATCCTCCGAAGGGTAGTACGAAAAAGATTACTTTCGAGTGGCCAGGTTGGAAGCCCGTGATAGCGCAGTCTGCTTCAGGCTTTCTGAACGGACATGTCAGAACGACAAGGGGCCTTGGCCCTGATTTGAATCAGCCGGCCTACAATCCAGTTGGTGGAGCGAAACTGACGCTGTCCAAAGCTGTCACCAATGAGGTAGTGGATTCGCAGATAACTCAGGAATCAGGCATGTTTGATTTTAGGAGTGTGCCTGCAGGAGCCTATTTTCTGCGCGTCGAAACACCAATTAGCATCGCCGTCCGGTGGTTCCATCCCCACGATGGCTATGTACCGATCGAAGTTGATCCGTCTGCGATGGTTCCTAATTTCAATTTATTTCTTGATGACGCCATCTGCGGCGAGCTCGGGTATGAGCAACGAGAAAGAGAATGACGCGCTAATGCCTAAACGCACGGACCGCGGCTCCGCTTATCGGCTGCATGAATTCGTGATCATGCCGGACTACATTCATGTCCTCCTTACGCGGTTAACAACTCTGGAGAAAGCTGTGCAATTCATCAAAGGTGGGTTCTCGTATAGTGCGAAGAAAGAAATTGGACCAAACATGGAGGTCTGGCAAAAGGGATTTTCAGATCACAGCATCCCTGACGCGAATGATTACGCGCTACACGTTTCGTATATCCACGACAATCCGGTCAAAGAAAATTTCTGTGAACGAGGAGAAGATTATCCTTACTCCTCTGCGGATCCAGGCTTCGAATTGGACGCTGCCCCCCAGGGGCTAAAGCCCCGAGAACTAGGAGAAGCTTACGGTGCGGCTCAAGCCGCATCCTTTCAAAGCGTAAACCACCGTGCGCCTGAAGGCGTGCCAACACACTGCGTGGAGCACGGCCGGCCTGAAGCCGTGCCTTTTCAAAGCAAAATCTTAATTCAGAGTGAGCCTTCGAATCCGACCTCAGAATCCCTGCTGCTTCACACCAAGAGCAAAACCGCCTAATGCCCAAGCGCACTGACATCTCGAAAGTTCTGATTATCGGCTCCGGGCCCATCATCATTGGGCAGTCGGCGGAATTCGATTATTCCGGAACGCAGGCGTGCAAGGCGCTTAAGTCTGAAGGATATGAAGTCGTCCTGGCCAACTCCAATCCGGCCACCATCATGACTGACCCCGAGGTTGCTGACCGTACATACATCGAGCCGCTCACGCGCGAGTATCTGGAAGAAATCATCCGCATCGAGCGTGAGATGTCGCCCGGTAAAGGCTTCGCGGTGCTGCCTACCGTAGGCGGGCAGACCGCGCTGAATCTCGCCATCGAGCTTTCCGACGGCGGTGTGCTCGACAAGTACAACGTCCAACTCATTGGGGCCAATGTCGCCGCCATCAAAAAGGCTGAAGACCGCCTTTACTTCAAAGATGCGATGCAAAAGATCGGGCTCGATGTGCCGAAATCGGCACTGGTCAATAATCTGAAAGATGGCTTGGAGTTCGCGGGCAAGATCGGCTTTCCCGTGATCGTGCGGCCGTCATTCACCCTGGGCGGCAGCGGCGGCGGCATGGCCTTCAACCGCGAAGAGTTGCTGGAAGTGTTGGCTCGCGGCCTCGATTTCTCTCCGGTGCATGAGGCTCTGATTGAAGAATCGGTATTGGGCTGGAAAGAATATGAGTTGGAGGTGATGCGCGACCTTAAAGACAACGTCATCATCATCTGCTCAATCGAGAATTTCGATGCCATGGGTGTTCATACCGGCGATTCCATCACTGTCGCTCCCATCCAGACTCTGACGGATCGCGAGTATCAGGCCATGCGGGACGCCGCCATCGCGGTCATACGCGAGATTGGAGTGGAAACGGGGGGATCGAACATACAGTTCGGAGTGCATCCTCATACCGGACGCATGGTGGTCATCGAGATGAACCCGCGGGTGTCGCGCTCCTCGGCGCTGGCTTCAAAGGCCACCGGTTTTCCGATTGCGAAGATCGCAGCAAAACTTGCAGTCGGCTACACCCTGGACGAAATTCCCAACGACATCACGCGCAAGACTCCGGCATGCTTTGAGCCGACACTCGACTACGTAGTGGTAAAAATTCCCAAGTGGCAGTTCGAAAAATTTCCCGGTGCTGATGAAAACCTGGGTCCGCAGATGAAATCCGTCGGCGAGGTCATGGCCATCGGGCGAACCTTCAAGGAAGCATTGCTCAAGGGCATTCGCGCATTAGATACCGGGAAGAAAGTCGGCTCCGAAAAGATCGAACCCAGGATTCTCACCCAGCGGCTGGTGACGCCACATCCCGAGCGGCTTTCCTACATTCGCTACGCGCTGCGCCAGGGACACACGGTCAAACAATTGGCCAAAATGACGTCCATCGATCCCTGGTTCCTTTACCAGCTCAAGGAAATTAACGACATGCAGCTTGAGCTGGAGAAGCATCCCATGCAATCGATTCCGGCCGAGGTGTTGCGCGAGGCCAAGCGCATGGGCTTTTCCGATGGCAGGCTGGCGGGGGTGTGGCGTCTCGAGGGCAAAGGGGCGCAGGAAAAGATACGGCATCTGCGCAAGAAGCATGACGTTATGCCGGTCTACAAACGCGTCGATACTTGCGCCGCGGAATTCGAGAGCTACACGCCGTATCTCTACTCGACCTATGAAGACGAGGACGAGGCCGCTCCCACCCAGAAAAAGAAAGTTATCATTTTAGGCAGTGGACCCAACCGCATTGGGCAGGGAATTGAGTTCGATTACTGCTGTTGCCACGCGGCCTTCGCGCTGCACGACGACGGTTACGAATCGATCATGATCAATTGCAATCCGGAAACGGTCTCGACTGACTATGACACCAGTGATCGTCTTTACTTCGAACCGCTCACCCTGGAAGACGTCTTCGCCATCTACGAGCATGAAGCGTCTTCAGGGGCGGCGGTCGGAGTAATCGTGCAGTTTGGCGGGCAAACGCCGCTCAACCTTGCGCTTCCACTGCGCGCTGCAGGAGTGAACATTATCGGCACCTCGCCCGAGAGCATTGATCTGGCCGAAGATCGCAAACGCTTTGGAAAACTGCTCGACGATCTGGAAATTCCGCAGGCCGCTGGGGCTATGGCGGCTTCGCTCGAAGAGGCGGTCGCGGGCGCGCAGCGAGTAGGCTATCCGGTGCTGGTGCGGCCATCCTATGTATTGGGAGGGCGCGCCATGGTGATTGCCTACGATGAGGAAACCGTCGTCCGTTACATGAAGGAGGCGGTGGAATATTCGCAGGACCGCCCGGTGCTGATCGATCATTTCCTGGAGGACGCGATCGAAGTGGATGTGGATGCGCTATCGGACGGAGAAGACGTGGTGATCGGCGGCATCATGCAGCACATTGAAGAAGCCGGCATACACTCCGGCGACTCCTCCTGTGTGCTGCCCGCGGTCGACATTCCTGAACGCTTATTGGCGCGGATGCGCGAATACACCTTCCGCTTGGCGCGAGCTCTCAAAGTTATCGGACTGATGAACATACAGTTTGCCATTCCGCGCAGCGAATATGTGAACACGACCGCAAATGCTGCGGGGACGGGCGCCGCTGCCCGTCCGGACGGAGCGGAGCTCCTCGGCAGATCAGGGAATGGCACAGGGGGCAAGGTATATGTTCTCGAAGTGAACCCGCGGGCTTCGCGCACGGTACCCTTTGTCTCCAAGGCGACTGGCGTGCCCATGGCAAAAATTGCTGCGCGTCTGATGACTGGACGCAAACTCCGCGAATTTCTGCCGGAGTCCATCGAGCAAGGCGCGGATCTCGACACCGGCCGCTGTTATTACGTGAAGTCGCCGGTTTTCCCCTGGAATAAATTCCCCGGCGTGGACACGGTTTTAGGCCCGGAAATGAAATCGACAGGCGAAGTGATGGGCGTAGCCGACAATTTTGGAGAAGCCTTCGCCAAAGCACAGACCGCGGCCGGACACAAACTGCCGACCGAGGGCACTGTCTTCATAAGCGTGACCGATCATGACAAGCCACAAGTCACTACCCTGGCGGGCAAATTTGTGGACATGGGTTTTAGCCTGGTAGCCACAACCGGCACTGCCGACATTCTGGAAGGTGCCGGGTTGGCGGTGGAGCGCGTCTATAAGGTAAAAGAAGGCCGTCCGAACGTGGTGGACCTCATCAAGGGCGAACGCATACAACTCATCATCAATACGCCAACCGGCCTCGAGCCCTGGTTCGACGAGAAGGCCATCCGGCGCGCCGCCGTCACCGGCCGCATTCCGACGATCACAACCCTCTCTGCCGCTCGTGCCGCTGCGGAGGGTATTGCCGCCCTGCAAAGAGGGGAAATCAAGGTACAGGCTTTGCAACATTTGCACGCAGAGCGGGCGGCCAAGGCGCACCGCTAAGCAGGAGGTTCCTCATGGAACAGAAACCAGATCATTCCCAATTTATTCGCCATTGGTTTGAAGAGGTATGGAACAAAGGACGTCTGGATGCAATTGATGAAATGGCCTCAGCCGACGCCATCGGCCACGGACAGGCGGAACACACGGTAGATCTGGGGCTGGCGGAATTCAAGCAGTTTGCGCGAAACCTGCGAAGTGCATTTCCTGACATGCAAGTCACTGTTCACGACACTCTGGCTCAAGGCGATCAGGTAGTCGCACGATGGACCGCAACCATGACCCACACCGGCCCCTTCATGGGGCTTGCGGCGACGGGTCGAAAAGCCAAGGTTACGGGAATGAGCATTCAACGGATTATTGATGGCAAAATCGTCGAGGGGTGGGACAATTGGGATCAACTGGGCCTGTTGGTGCAGATTGGCGCAGTTCCTGCCGCGCAGTTTGCGCCGCCCAAACCCGCCCGAAGGGCTGGCAAATAACACTGTCCAAGACATCGAGGAACTGGCTCCATGCTGCTTTCCGGAATTTTTTCTCCGATTACGACACCGTTTTATCCCGACGGCAAGATCTACTTTAAAAAACTGGAAAGCAATGTCGAGCGCTACTCCAAGAGCCCAATCGCCGGCATTGTCGCACTGGGGTCAACTGGCGAGGCCATTCTGCTTTCTGATGAAGAGCGCCGGGAAGTGTTAAGAACTGTGTACCAGGCCTCCGGCCCGGCCAAAGTACTGATAGCCGGCACCGGCGCCGAATCTGCGATCGAGACCCTGCGTCTTACTGAATACGCCGCCGAACTTGGCTACGACGTGGCCTTGGTTCGTACCCCGCACTATTACAAAAACCAGACGCAGCCCGCGAACATGCTGGCATTTTATCGCACTGTCGCAGACCGATCGCCGCTGCCCGTCATGATCTATAACTTTCCCCAGGCCACCGGCTACGACATTCCCGCAGAAGTGGTCATCGAACTTGCAGATCACCCCAACCTGGTCGGCATTAAGGAGTCGAGCGGAGACGTGGAGAAGGTGAGAAAGATGGTTGAAGGCACGCGTCGAGTGAAGCGCGCGGCCTCCGTTACCGAGACCTTCGATGCGGTCACGCCGCGCATGCTGAAAGCTGCCACCGAGGGTAATGGAGGGGACCTGGTGACGGTAGCGTCATTGACAGGCTCGGAATCGAATTCCACTCCCGCAAAGGACGCAGTGCTGAGGCATCCACAGACTTCGGCCGGGAAGCCTTCTTCCGCGGCGGTCACTGTCATTGGCGGACTCAAGACGCGGCAGAAGGAAGTCGGCTTTCAGGTGCTTGTCGGTGCAGCCAATAAATTTGAAGCGTCGCTGCAGGCGGGCGCGGTTGGCGGCATCCTGGCATTCGCGGATCCCGCGCCAACCGCCTGCTATGAAATTTACACTGCCTGGAAAGAAGGTGACCGCGATCTCGCCGGGATGAAGCAGGAAAAGATTGCCCGGGCTGCGCAGAGACTGGTAGGTGAGCTCAGTATCCCGGGGGTGAAATATGCCATGGACTTCAATGGCTACTACGGGGGCCCGGTCCGCCTGCCGTTGTTGCCGCTGACCGCCGATCTCAAGTCCGAAATTGAGCTCCTGATGGCGGATATCCGCAACTGACTTCCGGCGGAGACAACTTGTAAAGCGATTCGTCCCTGAGCTAAAATTGGAACGAACGTTCGAACTAGATGGCCTCCTCCTCTCCAGCAGCTTCGGTTGACCTGGTCCACCGCCCTCCGGCGCCGGAGACGCGCTTCGATCGACGGCTGGCTAAAATTCTCGCTCACGCCACCACCGTCTTCTACGAAAAAGGATACGCAGGCGCTTCCATGCGCGACCTCGCGCGCTCCAGCGGCATGTCCCTCGCGGGGTTGTACTACTACTTCGAGTCCAAAGAAAAGCTGCTGTATCTCATCCAGAAGCATACTTTCACCACGATTGTGGAACAACTCCAGGAGCGACTGGAAGAGGTTGCGGATCCTGAGCAGCGCGTCCGGACGTTTATCGTCAATCATCTGGCGTATTTTCTTGCCAACCAAAAGGCTATGACGGTGCTTTCGCATGAGGACGACGTTCTGAAGAACAGCTTTGGCGCTGACATTGCTTCGATTAAGCGGGAGTACTATCGCATCTGTATGGATCTGCTGGACAACTTCAAACGCGCAAAAGGACTAGAATTTTCCAGTCGGGTGGCGGTGCTCAGTCTTTTTGGAATGATGAACTGGATCTACACCTGGTACAACCCCCGGGTCGACGCCAATGCTTCCGTGCTCGCGCGCGAAATGGGCG
>CATPBY010000019.1 GCA_955652845.1 uncultured Terriglobales bacterium
AGTGATCCCCTTATAGAATCGGAAGTGCTTTCTCTCGCCTGACGGCAGCGTCACCGTCGTTTCTATGAGGTTGTGTTGCAGGTCGAACAGATACTCGTACCGAAACACCTTGCCATCGGCCAGCCGTTGTTCTGAAACTCGTGCCGCGTCTTTGTAGACATTCTGCAGCAGCACTCTCCCGCTGCCGTCTGTGACCGTTGTCATCAGATAAGGGTCATATCCACGATCATGAAGGAGAGGCTCATATCCAAATCGATATAGCACGCGCGAGCCGTCCGACACTGCGTCCAGGTGTCCGGAGGAGTTGTAGGAATACCTGCGGATGTTGCCCGTGCTGTCTTCCGCTTGGATGATTCGATCGGAACTGTCGTACTGGAATGAAATCTTTTTCCCCGACGGCGAAAGCAGGGTTTCCAGATTGCGCACCTTATCCCGTTTCAAAAGAATGCGGTTTCCATGTTCATCCCTTATCTCTGTCGGGGCTCCCTGCGCAAAATTCTTTGAGTAGTATGCTTCGGGAAAGAGGAAGACTCGGCCGTCGGGAAAGTTCATCGTCCAGCCGTCGCCATTCCAATGGATGCGGGCGTCATAAAACTCAGATCCCGCATTGCCATTCCGGAAAACGGCATCCTCATACCGCGTGCCTTTCGAAATCCGGGGCAGGTAAATCTGGCGGCCATCTTCGAGATTCAGGTTCATGTAAGTATATGGAAACCTAGTTCCGGTCGGGCATATGTCGTACGGATGATTTCCTCCTATGCCGAAAGCTCGGCTGTGTCCATCCCACACATAATATGTGCGAGTCAGGGACAGAGACATGGCATCGGCGACGAAGATGTCGGTCTGGCGCAGTTTGAACATTCCAGAATCTAAGGCGACCTCAAATTGGTTGACCGGGGCGTCATGGCGGACCGTGGGCTTGGTTACGGAAACAGCGCTGGTGAAGGTGGCGAGGCCGGATTCATAGGTGAGAGAAATTATCAGCGAAGGATAAGATCCGTCCCATGCGGGGAAGTAATCACTGATTGGAAGCAGTTCTATTTTTACCGGGTGGGGGGCCGGCTTCCATCTCGCAAGAAACGCAGTCGCGGCAAGTAGCGCCAGCAGTACGGTCCATTTCCAGAGAGGCGGGCGCCAGAAACTGGTAGGCATTGATTTCGGGATGGCAGATACCTTGCGGTTATTCTTTTATTCTTCCTCTTCCTTCACGTCTCCGCGATCGGCCTTGGCCTTTTCGACAATCTTTTCCTGAAGTTGTCCCGGGACGAAATCATAATGATGCATTTCCATATTGAAGCTGCCCCGCCCCTGCGTCATGGAAGTCAAATCGGCGCCGTAGGTCAGCATCTCAGCCATCGGCACCTCAGCCTTCACTACAGTGTTGCCAGCCTTGTTGTCCATGCCCTGGATGCGTCCGCGGCGGCTGTTGAGGTCGCCCATGATGGTGCCCGCGAATTCGTCCGGCACCGTGATCTCTACCGCCATCACCGGTTCCAGGATGGTCGGCTTGGCTTGTTCCATGGCCTTCTTGAAAGCGATGCGGCCGGCCATCTGGAAGGACATATCGTTTGAATCCACATCGTGATAAGACCCGTCATAGAGGACCACGCGGAAGTCGACTACCGGAAAGCCCGCGAGGTATCCACGGGAGGCAGCGTCCTTGATTCCCTTCTCGATTGCCGGAATGTAATTCTTCGGAATCGCGCCGCCAAAAATATCGTTTACGAATTCGAACTGTCCGCCGCGCACCAGCGGCTCCATCTTGATTTTGCAATCGCCATACTGCCCGTGGCCTCCGGTCTGTTTCTTATGGCGGCCCTGCACATCGGCTTTGCCCCGGATGGTCTCCCGATAGGGCACTTTGGGCGCTTTGAGGACAACCTCTGTGTGGTAGCGCTTCTTCATCTTCGAAACCACCACTTCAATGTGCTGCTGTCCGGTGCCCGCAATCAGGAACTCCTTGGTCTGCGCATCGCGGAAGAAGCGCAGCATGGCGTCTTCCTCCATTAACTTATGGATCCCCGGCCCCAGTTTGTCTTCATCAGCGCGGCTCTTGGGCTCGATGGCAAACGTGATCGCTGGCTCTGGCAGCTTGACTTTTGGATATTGAATCGGTGCGCTCTTGTCGCCCAGGGTATCGCCAGTCAGCGTGTCTTTCAGTTTCGCGACTGCCCCGATGTCCCCAGCGTGCAGTTCGTTCACCGGCACCGCCGTCTTTCCCTGCATGATGGAAATGTGGGCCAGCTTTTCCGACGAGCCCCGGCCGAAATTCTGCAGGGTGACATCGTTCTTCAGCACGCCGGAAAAAACTTTGAAGTAGGAAATCCGTCCAGCGAAAGCGTCCGACACCGTTTTGAAGACGTATACGGAGACTGGCTCTGAGTCTGCCTCTTTGCGACGCGGCGGCTCGCCGTTGCCTGACGCTGCAACCTCTCCCTGCACCCATTCATGTTCCGCCGGCGCTGGCGTGTAATCCACAATGAAGTCCATCACCCGGTCTGCGCCCACATTGCCCAGCCCGGAACCAAAAATTACCGGAAAGAGTTTGTCTTCGCGGATGGCGTTATGCAGCGCCGGAATCAGGTCTTCTTCCGGAATCGTTCCCTTCTCAAAAAATTCCTCCATCAATGCGTCGTTACCTTCAGCTACCAGTTCGACGAGTTTCTCGTGCGCGGCCTGTACTTCATCTTTCATGTCCGCGGGAATCTCGGTTTCCTTCCCTTTGCCGTTCCCCCCGAGCTCATAGGTGTAAGCCTTCATGGTGACCAGATCAACCACGCCACGAAAGTTTTTCTCTTTCCCAATCGGCAGTTCAAGCGGAATCACCGAGCGGCCGAACGACTTGGTCAGCGACTCCAGCACGCGCTCCGCGTCCGCGCGCTCCCGATCCATGCGGCTGGCCACGATGAGGCGTGGAGTCTTGTACTCCTCGCAGTAATTCCATACGCGTTGGGTTACAACTTCTACTCCGGCAACGCCGTCCACCACCACGATGGCCGCGTCTACCACCGGCAACACCAACTTGGCCTCGTGGACAAACATGTTGAACCCGGGAGTATCGACGATGTTGATCTTGGTCTTGCCCCACTCCACGCAGGCCAGGCTGGCCGCGATTGACATTTTGCGCGCAATCTCTTCGTCGTCGTAATCGGAGGTAGCAGTGCCGTCGTCGACCCGCCCCATCCGCTGGGTTGCGCCCGCGGTGTAGAGCATGGCCGAAACCAGGGAAGTCTTTCCCGCATGCCCGTGTCCCACAATTGCCACGTTACGGATATTCGCGCCTTCGTAAACTTTCACAACTTACTCCTTGTCCAAACATTGTAGGCGCGGGCGCCCTCGCCCGTGCGTCCGGGCAAAACCAGCTATCATGGAATCACACCGTCGGCCATATCAGCTTGACATAAAGAGGGCAGACTATCGGCGAACGCGGCCGCACCCGCCAAAACTTAGGATGCTACCACAGCGGAATTTAGGCGCTCAACTAAGGCGCCTGCTCAGGAATTGAAGCAAATGACGTGCGGCGCACATCCTGAAAGACCTGAAGCCAAGAAAAGTGCTCTTAACAGCGCAAGGGCGCAATCTTGCCATCACAAAGGCTGGGTTCTTTATGATGGCCAGTGCGGTTTCTGTTCCAGATGGCTGCAGTTCTGGAGACCCAGGCTGGTCGAACATGGATTTGCCGTCGCCGCGCTGCAAGAGCCTTGGGTGACGAAGCGGCTGCAACTCCCTGCTGAACAGCTTCTCTACGACATCCGTCTGCTTACGCCGGAGGGAGAATTATTTTGCGGAGCCGAGGTCTATCTGTATGTGGCCCGGCGAATCTGGTGGGCCTGGCCGTTCTACGCCGTATTCAGCCTGCCCGGATTCCACCGGCTGATCCACCTCGGCTATCGCTGGTTTGCCCGGAACCGCTATTGCATCTCGCATGCTTGCCGCCTGGAGACTACGCCTGATCATGATCAACACCATATTCCGAACTCTGATACATCGTCGAGCTCGCCTACCATTTCTTGAAAATCACAAAAACCGCCGCCACGATTAATGCAAATCCGAGCAGATAGTTCCATTTGATTTTTTCATCCAGGTAAAAGACGGAGAAAACGGAAAAAACGGCGAGGGTGATAACCTCCTGGATGGTTTTGAGTTGCGCTGCACTGAACTCGTAAGACCCGATGCGATTTGCCGAAACCTGAAAGCAATATTCAAAAAATGCGATCCCCCAGCTGATGACGATCACCTTGAATAACGGGGTCTGCCGGTACTTGAGGTGGCCATACCAGGCAAAAGTCATGAATACGTTGGAGATTGTGAGCAGAAGGACGGTGGTCATATCCGCTATGCTGCCTTAAATTGCGGAATATTCCCAGAGCAGGGTGGGGATGCCCGCGCGTCCATATTCCATCAGCGAATGTAGGCTCGGGTGTCCCCGCCCGCGCGGGGTGTTCCCGTTCAGAATGATTAGTGACACTCTTCAGTAGAGTGTCAGCATGCAACCTAAGAGCGGAAAGCCACCCCGGTCGGCGCGACTGGCGACGACCGGGGTGGAGTTAAGCCGGGCGGCACAGGTGCGTCTGGCCTGGATGGATTTCTATCGTCGCACCCAGAACGTGGCCCTGACCTGCCGCCATTTCGGGATTGCGCGCCAGACCTTCTACCGTTGGCGCAAGCGCTATGAGCCACTGGATTTGACCACGCTGGAAGAGCGCAGTCATTGTCCCCATCGACGACGCCGGCCGACTTGGACTTTTCTCTTGCAAAGGAAGGTTTTGACTTTGCGGCTGCGGTTCCCCCGCTGGGGCAAGGACAAGCTGGCGGTGCTGCTGCGGGAACAGAAATTTACCGTCTCGACCTCCATGGTGGGCCGCATTCTCCACCAACTGAAACGCAGCCGCCAGTTGGTAGAGCCACTCCGCTACCCCGGGCCTGGATCGCGCCGCCCGCTGCGGCCTCGACCCTATGCCGTGCGCAAACCCAAGCAGTACGCCGTCTCCTGGCCCGGGGACCTGGTACAGGTCGACACTTTGGACGTGCGTCCCGTGCCCGGAGTGGTGTTCAAACAGTTCACCGCCCGCGATGTGGTCTCGCGCTGGGACGTCATCCAGGCCCACGGTCGTGCCACGGCCTACGCCGCCACCCAGTTCCTGGAAACCCTGCTGCATCGCATGCCCTTTCCCATCCGCGCCCTGCAGGTCGACGGCGGATCGGAGTTCGCCGCCGGGTTCGAGTCAGCCTGCCAGCAACGCGGTCTTCATCTGTTCGTGTTGCCGCCACGATCTCCCAAACTCAATGGCGCGGTGGAACGCGCCAACCGCACTCACACCGAGGAGTTTTACCAGGTCACCGCCTGTTCCCTGGAGATGAAAAAGCTCAATCGCGAGCTGCGGCAGTGGGAAAAGATCTACAACACCGTCCGTCCCCACCAGTCCCTCGGCTATCTCACACCCCACCAGTTTCTCTGCCAACTCTCATCTCAGCGAAAGGAATGAAAAGTGTCACCTATCTACTGGACGAGTACAGAAGTTTGCTCCAATCCAGCGCGGCTGAATATAATCCGAGGCGGTCCGTTTCCTGGAATTCCTTTGTGAACCTTCGTGTCTTCTGTGGTTAACGTCTTACAAGCTTTTAACCACAAAGGTCACGAAGGTACACGAATGTGATCGTCGAGCTGAGGAAATCGTCGAACTAAGGAAATTATCTTGCCAATTGGAACCGCCTTTCACGAAAGAACTTTTCCGCTCTGCCAGAGCCTGAACTATCGCGAGTGGTCTGGTTA
Source organism: uncultured Terriglobales bacterium (assembly GCA_955652845.1). Classification (GTDB taxonomy): domain Bacteria; phylum Acidobacteriota; class Terriglobia; order Terriglobales; family Acidobacteriaceae; genus JABCYV01. Next base: position 5,774 of record CATPBY010000019.1, read on the forward strand.
TTACGCCGTCAGCGTCTACGAAGTGCATCACGAGCACGAGTACAACGCCATCCGCAACGCAGCCGCGCTTATTGACATCACGCCGCTCTACAAATATCTGGTCACCGGTAAAGATGCGACCAAGCTGGTCAACCGCATCATTACCCGCGACGTCAACAAGGTGAAAGTCGGACAGGTGATTTACTGCTGCTGGTGCGACGAGCAGGGAAAAGTCATCGATGACGGCACCATTACTCGCCTCGAAGAAAATAAGTATCGCTGGACCGCGGCCGATCCCAGCCTGCGCTGGTTCCGGCAGAACGGTCTGAACATGGATGTGCAGATCGACGACATCTCGGAAAAAGTCGCGGCCCTGGCGCTGCAGGGGCCGACCTCAGGCAAGCTGATGAAGTCCGTCGCTGAAGCCGATATCGCTAACCTGAAATATTTCCGCATGACGCACGGCAAAATCGCAGGCGTCCCCGTCGATATCTCGCGCACCGGATACACCGGCGACCTTGGCTACGAAATCTGGGTTGCGTGGAATGATGCTGTAAAAGTCTGGGACGCCTTGATGGACAAAGGCAAGCAGTTCGACATTCACGCGGCTGGGATGCTGGCGCTGGATGTGGCCCGGGTGGAGGCCGGGCTGCTGCTGATTGAAGTGGATTACACCAGCAGCAAGAAAGCGTTGATTGCGTCGCAGAAGTATTCTCCTTTCGAGCTCGGCTTCGGCAAGATGGTCCACCTGGATAAAGAAAATTTCATTGGCAGGTCGGCCCTCGTCCAGGACCAGAAAAACCGCGTGGCACGGCAGCTAGTCGGACTGGAAATCGATTGGCCGGAAGTGGAAGCGCGTTTTGACAAGTTTGGGCTGACTCCCGCCGCGCCAACTCAAGCCTCGCGTGTGGCAGTTCCGGTTTATGTGGGAGACAAGCAGGTGGGAAAGGCCACCACGACAACCTGGTCGCCGGTACTTAAGAAAATGATTGCGCTTGCCAGCGTGGAAACGGCGCACTCGAAGATTGGCGCGAGACTGCAGATGGAGCTCACGATTGAGGCCATGCGCCAAAGAGTGACGGCAACCGTAGTCAAGCTCCCATTCTTCAATCCGCCAAGAAAGACGGCAGTGCCAGTGTAGTTCGCGCAGGGACGGCCGCCCTCGGCTGTCCGTGCGCGTATTCAGCATGATGTTAGCGGGCTCTTCTTTTTCCTGACCAGTAAATCCAGGCGCCGACCAGAACCAGCAAGGCCGACAGTCCCACAATTTTGACCACTGCCAGCGGTTTATTGGGCTCGTCCGGTTGCGGGATAACTGACAAAATGATGGTGAATGTCGTCGTCAGGAAACCCACGATGGCAACCAGTTTTGCCACTGTCTTGCCTCCCGGGACACGGATCACATCCGGGCCAGCGGGCTCGCCCTGCAGCTTGATCATGGCGGCGAACAGGTAGAGAAACGGGATGAAATACGTGATGACGCCCATAGCGACCAGCACGTCATAAGCGCCTTTAATGCTAGTTCCGGCTTGGCCGAGAAAGATGAACAATGCGCCGAATGCAAACTGCGTCAGCAGGCCGACCCACGGGGTTTTCCAGCGCGGATGCAGCGCGCCGAACGCCGGCGGGAGAAAGCGATCGATGCCGGCAACGTAGGGCAGCCGTGCCACCGCGGCCAGATAGGCGCCCGCCGCGCCGACATTGCTGAGCATAATCAGAAATGCCGCGAAGGGAATCACGGCTTCAAATCCGACGCGGTGCGCAGTGCTCGAAATCGCCTGCATCAATCCCTGCAAATTGCTGACTTCGGAAGACGGCAACGCCACCAATACACTTGTCGTTCCCACGATGTAGCAAAGCGTCACTGTAATCCCGCCGATCACCAGGGCCCAGGGAATGGCGCGACGGGCGTTTTTGATCTCTCCTCCCATGAGGGACGCGGTTTCGCATCCGGCGAAGGCGAAGATCAGCACCGACCAGAAAATGACGTCGTTGATGTGAACGCTGGGGGTCATTGAGTGCGCCGTAAACGATGTGGCCGATCCGTAGCGATGCCACGACACCGCTCCCATCGCAATGATGATGCCGGCGGGAATCCACATGGCCAGCGCGCCCAGATTGTGCAGCCAGGTGCCGACGTTCAGCCCGAAAATATTGAGTAGGGTCGCCAGCCCCAGAGCCAACAAAGAAAAGACGATGAAGTAACTCGTGTTTCCCGAGAGATGTCCCCAGGCGTCTTGTCGTATGTAGAGCGCATTGCTGGCGGCGAAATACAGCACCGCGGGAAAATAAGGCAGGTTACACGTCCAGTAAGTCCAGGCCGACATGAAGCCCGAGAAGTCGCCAAACGCCCGCTTCGTCCACACATAGACGCCGCCTTCATCGGGATAACGCGAGGAGAGTTCGAGCACGGAAAGCGCCAGCGGCATATAAAACATCAGCCAGGCCCCAATCCAGATAACGATTGAGCTAGGGCCGGCCGAGGCGGCGGTGGCGATCCAGCGCAGACTGATGCCAGTAACCACGTAGAACAGCACAAGATCGCGGAATCCCATAACCCGCTTGGGGCGGCTGGAGTCTTCGGGGCCGGGCAGGGAGGAATTGGCCGGAAGTGCGCCAGCGGGAGCTTGTCTGTCAGGTTCGGGCACTTTTGGGCTTGTCCTGAGCTGCCAGCTTCCTGGCCGGCTAGTCGGTTAGACAGATCGACAAAATCGGTTCGCAGGTATCAGTTGTCGCTACTCAGTTGCCGGTACTCAGTTGTCGCCCGCTCCACTTCCAGTACAGATAGCCGGGCACGCCAATCAGCACAATTGCAG
>CATPBY010000020.1 GCA_955652845.1 uncultured Terriglobales bacterium
CAAGAGGTGTTTCCCGCCATGGCGACCACGAAATGAGCTCCGCGACTTGTTTGTAGAATGAACGTCCTGCTTCTAGCCCATTTTGTATAATCACCAGTTTGCCATACAGTCAGCGGAGTTTTCCGGGGGACATTTGTCGCGAGCGGAAATCGGCATCATTGGCGGCAGCGGGCTTTATTCTATGCCCGGACTTAGTAAGATCACCGAAGTGCGTCTGAAGACCCCGTTTGGCAAGCCTTCCGAGGCTTATATGCTGGGCTTTTTAGAAAAGCGCCAGGTCGCGTTTCTGGCGAGGCACGGGCGCGGCCACCGCATTCTTCCATCAGAACTGAACTTTCGGGCCAATATTCACGGCTTCAAACAGCTGGGCGTGGAACGAATCGTCTCGATTTCGGCCGTCGGATCGCTGAAAGAGGAGCACAAACCGCTCGACTTCGTGATTCCCGAGCAGTTCTTTGATCGCACCCGCCATCGCGTCGATACTTTTTTCGGAAACGGCATCGTGGCGCACATCTCCTTCGCCGATCCCATCTGTCCGGAACTTGCTCGAGTGGTCGATAGTGCGTGTAAGGCAGCAGGAGTGAACGGTAAGCGCGGCGGCACATACCTGTGCATGGAAGGACCGCAGTTTTCCACCAAAGCTGAATCAAACGTGTACCGCAGTTGGGGCATGGACGTGATCGGCATGACCAACCTCCAGGAAGCCAAGCTGGCGCGTGAGGGCGAGATGTGCTATGTGACAATCGCCATGGTGACCGATTACGATTGCTGGCATCCGCGGCATGATTCGGTCACGGTCGACCAGATTATCGCCGTGCTGATGAAGAACGCCGAAAACGCTGCCAGAGTGGTTCGGCATACGGTGGCTAAGATGCCACGTGGGCGCGATTGCAAATGTGGCTCGGCGCTCGATCATGCCATCCTGACTGAACGCGATAAGATTCCCGCGGCGACCCGTCAACAATTGAAGCTTATCCTCGCCAAATATCTAAAGAGCAAAAAATAAACGATGAGTATTCTCGCTGTTGGCTCGATTGCGTTCGATTCCGTCGCCAGCCCCTCGGGAAAAGCCGACAACCTGCTCGGCGGCTCGGCCACGTATTTTGCCCTGGCAGCCAGCTATTTCGCCGAGGTGCGCCTGGTAGGAATCGTGGGAGAAGACTTCACTCCCGGGCATGAAGCGATTCTTAAAGAACGCGGAATCGACACCCGCGGCATCGAACACGCGACCGGCAGGACTTTTCGCTGGGGTGGCCACTATCTCGACAATCTGAATGAAGCCAAAACCGACTTCACCAATCTGAATGTGTTCGAACGCTTTCAGCCGCATATCCCGCAGGAGTACGCGGATTCTCAGTTTCTTTTTCTGGGGAACATCCATCCTGATCTGCAAAGTCAGGTGCGGCGGGAAATGGACGGAGTGCAACTGACCGGCGGCGACACCATGAATTACTGGATCCAGCGTACCAGGAAAGAACTCGCCGAGACTCTGAAAGTGATCAACGTGCTGCTGATTAACGACACGGAAGCCAAGATGCTTGCTGGAGAAAACAGCCTGCCGCGGGCCGCGCGCAAGGTCCTCGCAATGGGGCCGCAGGCGCTGGTGGTGAAACATGGCGAATACGGCGCAACCATATTTTTTCGTGAAGGAGCATTCGGAATTGGTAGCCATCCTTTCCGCGCTCCCGCGTTGCCGATTGAAGAAGTTAAAGACCCAACCGGCGCGGGCGATTCCTTCGCCGGAGGATTCATGGGTTACATCGCCTCTCAGGCGCAGTTGAACCGGGAAGTGCTTAAGCGGGCGCTGTTTTATGGCGGCGTCATGGGATCATTCGCGGTAGAGCAGTTTGGCACCGAACGCCTGCAATCGCTCACCAAGCCTGAGATTGAGGCTCGCTTTCAAATCTTTCGCGAACTCACTCACCTGGAATGAGCGCTTCCCCCAACCGTCGCTGGGACGCAGATACCAACCTGCTGCTATGGTTTGCCGCTTGCGTCTCGGTGGCGTCTTTCCTCTTTTATCTGCGACGAGGCGACCAGCTGCTTTACGGCGATGCAGTAGCCCACATCAATATCGCGCGCCGCGTCTTCGATTCGCGCACTCCGGGAATTCTCCAATTGGGCACGGTCTGGTTACCCCTGCCCCATCTTCTGATGATCCCATTCTTGCTTTCAGATTGGGCCTGGCAGAGCGGTGTGGGCGGATCGATCGCTTCACTTGCAGCTTATGTTTTCGGCGTGCTCGGTATTTTTCGTTTGGTCCGCTACGCCGTGAGGTTTCCTTCGCGGCCGGACACTATGGCCCGGGTTGCAGCCTGGATCGCGGCTGGGGTCTATGCTGCAAATCCCAATCTGATTTATCTGCACGCCACGGCCATGACCGAGCCTCTTTACCTCGCTCTGTTCATATGGACGGTGGTGCACTTCAGCGAATTCGTTCAAGAGATAAGCCAGAATAAGGAAAGTCCGGAGAAGTCCGGGCCTTCATCACTGGTGAAGTGCGGGCTTTGCCTGATGGCGGCATGTCTTACGCGATACGACGGCTGGTTGCTTGCATGCGTTCTAGGCACCGCAGCCGTGCTGGTTGTAACGCAGGTTGTGACAACAAGACGCGAAAAGATTCGCGTGCGCGGCTTTCGAAGCTTCATGCTGCTGGCATTGTCGGCACCGGTCCTATGGGTGGCCTACAACGCGATTGTCTATGGAAATCCACTGGAATTTGCCAATGGTCCATACTCCGCAACGGCCATCGAGCGAAAGTCGGCGCCGGAGAGTTCTCCCCACCCCGGTACGAAGAACTTGCTGGTCGCGGCAAGTTATTTTCTCAAGTCGTCTGAATTAATTGTGGCGCCAGGAAACTGGGGGCGGCTCTGGTGGTTGCTGGCAATGACAGGCTCCGCGCTGGCGCTGTCCTCTGACCGGCGGGTGTGGCCGCTTCTGGTGCTTTGGATACCTTTGATCTTCTACTCACTTTCGATCGCGTACGGGGGCGTGCCTGTCTTTCTACCCGTGTGGTGGCCTTTCTCCTACTATAACGTTCGCTACGGATTGGAAATGCTTCCGGCGTTTGCAGTGTTTGCAGCGCTGGCGGTGCCCTCCCTCGCCATTTTGCTTCGCCATGCAGCCGCCCGTACGGCGATAGTAATGGTCACAGTGGCTTTCGTGGCGATCAGCTATGCATGGGTCTGGCGGGAGAGTCCAATCTGCTTGCGCGAAGCCCTGGTGAACTCCCGCGCCCGCATCGCGCTGGAGACGGAAGTGGCTGGCTACTTAAAAGGATTGCCGCGCGATTCCACGTTGCTGATGTATTTGGGCAATCATGTGGGTGCGGTACAACGGGCAGGAATTCCTCTCCGCCGCGTAATTAATGAAGGTAATCACCGCAGCTGGGCGCAGCCATCCGATCCAGAAGGTTTATGGGAACGGGCTTTGGCCAATCCGGCAGAATATGCGCAGTTTGTAGTGGCCTTCGAGGGCGATCCGGTATCTGCCGCAATGCGAACGCAACGCATGTTGCCGCTTGCCGTTCTGCACGTCTCGGGTCAACCAGTCGCGACCATCTACAAGACTCAAGCTGAAGCGAGGTAATCATCTGGGTTAACCAAGGGCCTGCAGAGGCGTTAGGCCAGCGGTCTTGCGATGATAAAATTCGGCCAACCGCTTCCTATGACAGCATTTTCGCATTTTGTGGACGTGCTCCGAACCGAGATGGCTTCCGTAGTTGGGCTGTCCATGACACGTTTGGTGCTGGCCGCTATTCTGGGCGGACTGATTGGATTGGAGCGGGAACTGAAACATCGGCCTACCGGTCTCCGCACCAACATGTTTATCTGCCTTGGCGCGGCGTTGTTTACTATTCTGTCTGATGAATTAGCCATCGAGCATATTGGCGACCACACCCGCATTGCCGCCCAGATTATTCCAGGCATTGGATTCATCGGAGCCGGATCCATTCTGCACAATCGGGGAGATCTGGTGACCGGCATCACTTCGGCGGCGACCCTTTTCGTCGTAGCTTCCGTGGGAATGGCGGTCGGGGGAGGACTTTATCTCACTTCTATTTTTGCGACCGCGCTCATTTTGCTGTGTCTTTTCCTGTTGGGGATGGCTGAATCGCGTTTCAGCCTGAAGCTTGGGTTTTATACCTATGAAGTGACCGGGCAGACTGCGGATGATATTACCGCCGAAGTGAACCGCGCCCTGGAGGTAATCCACGGCATAATGGAAAACGTCAGGGTTGCGATCACTAAACAGCATGTGAGGGTTCAGTTCGATTTGGAAGGAACCCGCAGTCAGCAGGAAAAAGTGCTGCGGCAGTTGAGGCAATCTTCAATCTTCGAAAGTGTTATTCCTTTAGGTCCGGTACATCCTGAATGAGTTCGCCGGGGGTTGTGATCCCTTTTGTAAAGGCCACCGCCTGCGGAAATGACTTCCTCATTATCAATGGGGTAGAGATGCCGGCTGATATAGCGGACTTTACTCGCCGCATCTGCAATCGACATGAAGGAGTCGGTGCGGACGGTGTACAGTGGCTGTTTGCGGCGGCAGACGCTGACGTCGAGGCCCGCCTTTTCAATGCCGACGGTTCCAAAGCTGAGATCTCGGGGAATGGCACCCGATGTGTGGCGGCGTATCTCTGCTCCGAACAGCCCAGAGAAAAAGTTTCGGTGCGTACCGGGGCGGGAGTGAAGACCTGCTTGCTGACGGCTCACAGCGAGAATCAATACGAGTTTGAGGTCGCAATGGGCGCGCCGCAGGTTGGGGAGGAGATTCCAATAAAGCTGTCATCGGGCCAGGTGCGCGGGATGAAGGTCTGGATGGGTAATCCGC
>CATPBY010000021.1 GCA_955652845.1 uncultured Terriglobales bacterium
CGCCATATTCTCCAACTGCTTTACCACCAAAACTGCGGGCTCGATCTCTAGCGATTCGGACAAACGCATTGCCTGGGCGCGCAAAATGCGAGCTTGCTCTTCATCCCGGTCGGTGCGGGAGAGTTCATGCTGCTCGTCCAGAGCCGCCAGCGCCGCCTGAAGCTGCTTCATCGCTGCTTTGTGGTCGGGTTCGTAAGTGGCTAGGGAGCGATGCGCTTCTGCTTCCAGGCGTGCTAGACCCGCGGCGTGCGCATGCTTTGCCACTTCTCCGAGCACGCGCTCGGCTTTTTTACGATTGTTTTCTCGAATCCAGGTAATGGCGGATTGCAGCTCGTATTCGACCTTGTCACTCTGACTGCTGGTGAACACGATGGCGCGCGCGTATTCGTCTCGAGCTTCCTCTTCTTTACCCATCACCGCATAAGTGTCGGCCACACCCAGTTCGGAACCAAAATTGGGATCGATTCGAATGCTCATCCGGTATTGCTCGAGCGCAGCCTCAAATTTTCCCGCCAGCCGCAGAATTTCTCCGTATGAATCATGCGGATTCGGCTGGTCAGGTTCCAGGGCGACATAGCGCTCCATGGCAGCGATCCCCTTTTCAAAGTTTCCACTGAACGCATAGGCATATCCCAATTCGTTCAACGCGGCTGGATAGTTTGGGGCCAGGGCCACGGCTCGTTCCAGCACTACAATTCCCTGCTCATACCGTTCCTGGTGGACCAGCCAGCGGCCCGCCAGAAATGCCAATCGCTGGTCGCGGGGAAATTGCGAAAGCAGGTCATTCATGGCGATAATGGCGGACACATAATTGTCCTCCTGCACCCCGGCCAGCCATGTGATAAGCAACCGCTCTCCTGGACTCACCCGCTCCACCAGTTGTTTGGCTCGAACCCGCGTGCTTCGCTGCTCTTCCGGATCAGGGGTCAGATGAGAAATTAGAATCAGGGCTTGAGCAAAATAAGGATCAGCCTTATTAGCTTCCCGCAGATACTGCAAGGCCTCGTCGCGGCGCATGGTTTCGAGATTTTGCAGGGCTCTTTGGAAGAGCTTGCGGGCTTCAGGGGATGCTGTAGTAACGGGCAATTTGGCCGGGCCGCCCTCGTGGGCAGCAAAATTTGCCTTGGCGTCAACGTACGTAACCAACGACAAAGCGACGAGCAGACAGGCGCACCAGCGGCGAGGCATTCCGTTACCCGAAACTGCTGACATTATTGACAGTAACTGGAGCGTAGCATGGCCTCCAGAGGCCACCAACGTTACTCAAGTTACGTGTCAAATACTTGATTTTGAAAGACAAACGGACCGCCTGGCGACGGGTCCGCCCTCCCAATCCTGTTCCCTGAACCGACTCGGGCTGAAGCTCAAAACCATCTGATATTCTTTTGCTGCCAGGGCTGGATATGCGTCGTGCCGTAACTCACCTAAAGAAATCTGATCCCGTGCTGCGGGCCATCATCGAACGCGTGGGACCATGCCGCATGGAATTTGGCGAGCCGCAGTTTCACAGTCTAGCGGAGGCAATCGTCTATCAGCAGTTGAATGGCAAAGCTGCGGTCACGATTTTCAAACGCTTCGCTGCTTTGGCAGGCGATCCTGTTACCCCGGAGGGCATACTCAAGCTGACCGATGCTCAACTGCGTTCGGTCGGATTGTCGAAGCAGAAATCTTCTTACTTGAAAGATATGGCCCAGCGCGCCGTACGCGGCGAGCTTGACTTCTCTCGATTGCCCGAGATGACCGACGAAGAGGTCATCCAGCATCTCACTCAGGTCAAAGGCGTGGGCGTGTGGACTGCCCACATGTTCCTGATGTTCACGCTCCGGCGTCCGGATGTGCTGCCCACGGGCGATTTCGGCATTCAGATGGCCATGAAGAAGCACTACAAAAAGCGAAAGATGCCGAAACCGCATCAGATGGAGAAGATCGCCAGACTATGGCAGCCGTATCGATCGATCGCCTGCTGGTATCTGTGGAGAAGCCTCGATATCAAGACCATGTAGCGAAAAAGAGGATCCAGATTGCAGAATGGGATTCCGAAGCCGTACCTGTGAGCCGCGCATTTTATGCTCTTCCGGGCCTCTGTGGTTAAATGAACATCATGGCTGATCCTAAAATCCGCGTGCTGGTAGCCAAGCCTGGACTCGACGGCCACGACCGTGGCGCCAAGGTAATCGCGCGAGCTCTGCGCGATGCCGGCATGGAAGTTATCTATACGGGCTTGAGGCAGACCCCTGAAATGATCGTGAATGCCGCGCTGCAGGAAGATGTGCACGTCATAGGATTGTCGATTCTTTCGGGCGCGCACAACGCCATCGTGCCGCGGGTGATGGATTTGCTCAGGCACAACAAAATGGACGACGTCCTGGTCGTGGTGGGTGGAATCATCCCCGATCAGGATATGGATAATCTCAAAAAGATTGGGGTAGCCGCGATTTTTCAGCCGGGAACAGCCATGGACAGTATAGTTAATTTCATCCGCGCGAACGTGAAGCCGCACGGCGTGCCCACGGCCGGTTGATGGCCGAAATCAGCACCGCTCGATTGCTCGATTTGCTTGCCCGCGCCATCGGGCCCGCTCCCTGGTATTGGAAGACATTTCCCGCCATCAAGTCTGCCGCTGGTCAGCCCTTGGAATGGACGCACCATGGCGAACAAGGCCCACTAGGCTACATTATTTCGGTCAATCCTGCGCAAGAATCACACTTGCCTCAGTTGGCACTGAACACTTATTGCCGCCCATTTCTAATCCCGCCATCGTACTTGGGGATCTGGTGTCCCGAGGGCCGGAACGTTCGCTTTACCTGCTTTGATTCCCAACAGCTCAAGCCGTTTGACCTTGCCGAAATTGCTGGCTGGTTCAAACAATCCTCGGAACGCATCTACGCTACGACAGCCCCGATTGCTGACTTTGAAGTTCCCATTGGGCTTCCGGCTGGCATGCATAATATCGATGTGCCGCCGGAGCTGCGGGCGGTCGACGAGCTGATCGTGCCCGCTAGCTACCCTGCCACGAACAGCGATGAACCGGCGTTCGCGCTTTACGTTTTTTACCTGCAGGCCGGACTGGTTGAAGTGCTGCCGCAGAAATGGTTCACCGCCGCGCAATATCAGGTCGGAAAGCAGTGGATCACGCGGGCAACGCGCGATCCCGAGTCCCACCGCATCATCGGCGAATGCTTCGGAGCAGGAAGTTTTAAGCTCAAGGAAGATGGATGCCGGTTGGAACGGTGGCTGGAGAGAAGCGCCTGACCAGCTCGGTGAGAATAGAGCGTCGAAATCGAAATCACGGGAAACTCTGATTACAATCTTCTTTCAGAGTTTTCACAGCCGCCCAGGCCAGCAAGGTTAGACCGAGAATCAGCGCTGTTACATACATTCGAAAAATCGGCAAAACCACACCTGGCTTGGGTGCATTCCAGAAACGCACCATAAACGATTGAGGCCGGGAGAACTCTCTGAGGTCAAAGGTCTGCCTTGGTTGAGCATTCGGCGGCGCAGACCAGACCCATGTATGCTCGGGAGGCCAAGGAGTTGGCGTTTTCGCCCCACTAACCCATATCCGAAAGAGCTGCGCGTTAAACTGGACATGGTTCCAGTCGTAATCTCCGGTTAGCCATTCAAGCGTGTTTTGCCCTGCCCTTTTAGCAGCAAAGTCCAGTACCCCATAGTAATAAAACGCACCCAAGAACGATATCGCTGTCCCTATGATCGCAAGAACCGCGACGAGCATATGTTTCCTCCATTCGAATCGAGGCCATGCGGCTCCAATACATACCAACAGAGGGGCGATTGCTACGTGCATATAACGCGACCCCCACACTTCGTCCGATGGAGACTTCAGCAAGCAAAGAAAGGCCACTGTACCACCGGTCACCAGCAAAGCGAACACAGCGATGTGGCGATTAGCCCGGAGCGCACGAGGGATGGCGTAGATGCTCGCCAGCAGAGCCGGGGCGTAGACGAACAATCCTTTGTTGGGAGAACCGAAGATTCCGATAAAGTTAGAAAAGTACACCAACGGGGATCCAGTCAGCCACACCC
>CATPBY010000022.1 GCA_955652845.1 uncultured Terriglobales bacterium
ATATCTCTCTGTTAGGCTGAACCGTGACAGGATTGTCACTGCGACTGCCATGACGCGACTGACATGAATAGACTGTTGCGCTTACTGCGCCCGTCGCACCAGCACAGCGCCTTCTCAGCGACTCTGCTGCTGATGACAGCAGTGATGCTGTCGCGAGTCATCGGCTACGCTCGGGAAGCTTACATCGCCTGGGCTTTCGGCGCGGGGCCGGCGACTGACGCATACGTCGCGGGGTTCACCATTCCCGATTGGCTGAATTATCTGGTTGCGGGCGGAACTGCTTCCATCACATTCGTTTCCATCTACACCCGTTTTATCGCGGAGAACAGAGAACAGGATGCCCAGAAGACTTTTTCGGTCATCATCACCGTAATGACCGCGGTGTTGGGAGCCGGCGTGATTTTGGCGGAAGCCTTCACCCCGCAGATTTCGCGGCATCTATTCCGCGGATTCAGCTCCGAGCAACTGGAACTCTGTGTCCACCTCACGCGAATTCTTCTTCCGGCGCAGATTTTCTTCTACGTGGGCGGAGTAGTTTCGGCGGTCTTGCTCTCCCGCCGGTTGTTCCTGTTCCCCGCCTTTGGCCCGCTGCTCTATAACGCCGCCATAATTCTTGGGGGAATTTTTCTCTCGCGGCGGCTGGGAATTGCCTCCCTGGCCTACGGAGCCCTCATCGGCAGTTTTATCGGCCCGTTTCTGGTGAATGCCATCGGAGCGGCTCGCATCGGCACTGGATACCGCATCTCATTTGATGTCCGCAATCCCGCATTTCGCGAATGGGTGCGGCTCTCCATCCCGCTGATGCTCGGAGTTTCACTGGTCAGCGCCGACGACTGGATTTTGCGCTACTTCGCCTCCAGCGGAGTCGGCGATATCACCAGGCTCAACTATGCCAAGCGATTATTCGCGGTGCCTATAGCTGTCCTCGGGCAGGCTGCCAGTCAAGCGTCGCTGCCGTTCTTTGCTAAGCTTTTCGGCGAAAAGAGAATGACAGAGTTCGGCGAAACTGTGAACGGATCCGTTTACCGCATCGTCGGGAGTTCACTGCTGGCCACGAGTTTCATGATGGCAGCCGCCACGCCGCTGATTGACCTGGTTTACCGGCGTGGACGCTTCCTATTCTCCGATACGCAGCAGACTGCCACATATTTCTTCGTTTTCTCGCTGTCGCTGGCCCTATGGTCGGCGCAGGGACTTTATTCCCGGGCTTTTTACGCCGCTGGCAATACGCTTACCCCTATGGTGGCCAGCAGCATCATAACGATTGCCTCAATCCCCATGTACTCGGCTCTGAACCGTGCATTTTCCACGGTGGGGCTGGCGATCGCTTCCGATCTCGGAATTCTCGCTAACACTGTCGCAGTTGTCATTCTGCTGCGCCGCCGAAATCTGGTTCCAACCTACGAGTTGCCCTGGAAGGAATTGGGAAAGGCCGGGATCACTGCCGCAATAGCCGGTTTCCTGAGCCACCAGGTCGCGCGCTCGGTGACGACCACCAACAGCCGGTTGGCGGACTTCGAGGCCCTCGCCCTGGTCACGATAACCTGGGGCGGAGCGGTAGCCGCGGGACTTTGGCTTACGGGATCGCAACTGCCGGGCGATCTGCGGAGGCGAAAGCCGACAGCTTATCCGCGAGTTGCAGAGCGCCAGGCGGAAGAGTTAAGCGCCGGCATCGAACCGTAGCAGGCTGCCGAGTCATAGACCCAGCAAAACAATACGGCGGAGCACTTTTACTTTAACTGAGTGCGCCCGCCGTGATCTTTTTTCAAAAATCTTTTTTCAAAATCTTACGTCAGAAATCTTTAATCTTTACGCTCTGGCAGCAGCCGCTTCGGGAACTGTGGCCGTCTTCACTTCTTCGCCATTCGGCTTCTGGCCGGCTTTGCGGATGTCGATGCCACCCTTGAAGAACGCGCCATCTTCGATTGAAATACGAGCGGCCACAACGTCGCCAGTAAGCGATCCGTCACTGCGGATATCGACGCGGTCGCTGGCTGTGAGGTTGCCGCGTACTTTGCCCAGCACCACGATCTCACGGGCATTGATGTTGGCCGAGACCACGCCATTGCGTCCAACAGTCACCCGGTTGCCGGACAAGTTAATTGAACCTTCTACCCGGCCGTCAATATAAAGCGACTCCGAACCAGTCACCTCGCCCTTGATCACAAGCGATTTTCCGATGGTAGCCTGATCGGCGGTTGTGGTAGCAGTAGCCGGACGCGGCGTCGTGGCAGGTTCGCTCATCGCAGACGTGGGAGGCGGCGCCATTGAAGGACGCTCCGGCTCATTCGGCCGGGTTGGAGTCATAGGCTGATTCGTGGGCTTCCACATGTCGGAAAATCCTTTCCTGGTGTTGAATTCAGGGTCAATCCGCACTTCGATGACCAATTTGTATTGTACTCCGGCGACTTAAATTGCAACTGTGGAAATCGACTTTTTCGTCGACCGTAAGTGCATTGGTCTTAAGAGATATGCAGACGCGCCCAAGTCCGCCAGTCTGAGTGGCTGGCAGGTAGCCAGAAAGATTCCTATGGATGTAAATTCGCTTTAGAGGAGCATTTCTTATACCAAAACCCTTCGTCCGCGGGGTTACCAAAGTGATGAGGTCCGCCGCCTCCGGCCGCAGAAATTGCATGAGCTTCCTTTAATCTTGAGGAATCCCCCAAGTGCGTTGTTTCGTCTCTGCCGGGAGGGCGGATGAACTTCATACGTCATAATGTTCTGCTGTGCATTCTGCTGGCTTGCCTGGGACTGGCGGCGGACGCCCAAGACCAGCCACGCCATCAGCATGTGGGCCGCGTGCTGGATTGGAGTTATCGTCACATCATGGTGAGCGGTGGACTCAACGATGGCAATCTGCAAGCCGCAAAAGTTGAGCCTCGAATCCTGTTTCATTTGGCGGAACGCAATCTCGTCCCTGCGGGTGACGCGACGGGGCGCTTTCAACTTACGCGCGATTCTGACAATGTGGTCACGAGAGAGCATCAGGTGCGCCGGCGCCGAAAAATCGATGGTACTGATGTCGTATCTAGCAGGCGAGGGGCGAAGATTGATTGGAGTATTCAGCTGGGCAACGGAATCGTGGCGGCAAACATGTTTCCCGGCAAGTTCAGTTTTGACATCAATGCTGCGCCCGATTGCGTCAATGATTACGTGGTGTTTGGGTTGAACGTAGCAGGAGTTACGGCAGGGCAGGCCAATCTGCTGGGCGTGAATAATCTGTACAGCGGCAACCCTGCAGGCCTCTGTGGCGCGAATCCAAGGGTCAACTGGGCGTACAACGGCAGCACCGGCGGCGGGTCAATCCTGACCTCTCCAGTGATTTCTCTGGACGGCAAAAAGATTGCCTACGTGGAGAGTACAGCCACGTCTGCGATTTTCCATACTCTTACCTGGAAAGGCGGCGAGGGCAACTCAGCCACGAACGCAGTTGCGCCTGGTAATTGCGCAAGCGGTGCTTCATGCCTGCGGTCCTTGACCTTCTCAACAACGGCTACGGACACGCTCGCGTCCCTTTGGGTGGACTATCCAACCGATAAGGGCTTTGTTGGTGGAGACGACGGCAAGATATATCGGATTAGTTGCGTCTTCGCAGCGGGTTGCACCACCCCCACCGTCGACTGGACATATAATTTGCCGGTAAAGGGTAGCGGCGGTTCCCCCGCGACTCCCAATGGCCCGGTCTATGACGCAGCTACCGGCCACCTCTTTGTGGCAGACCAATTAGGAGAAGTTTGGGTGATCAATGCGGGAGGTGCCAGCCCCAGCCCTGCCGCAGGCCCGGTGATGATCGGCGGCGGTGGCTGCACAACTGCGCACCCTCCCGGCCGTACCGGAACCGGCGCTGGCGGGGATTGCGTGGCCGACGGCGGTTCTTTCGGTATTCCCGATTCAATCATTATGGATGGAAACAGCGGGAGAGTATTTGCTTTCTCCGGCAATGATGGAACCGGCGCGGTAGTGGCACAATTAAAAACAGACCTCACTGGCTTGGTGCGGGTTCATGTTGGCTTAGGTAGCGTGGGAGCTACAATTGCCAATTGGAATATTCACAGCGGCACTTTTGACGATCCCTACTTTGGGGCTACCCCTTCCGCTGGCCACCTCTTTATGTGCGGTACCGGCCCTGGCGACACAATTCCATACCATTACTGGATCGGATTTGCCGCATATCCGCTCATGGATGCGGCCCCTACCGGAAGTCTGATTCGCTTGGCAGGTGCCGCGAATGTTCCTTGCGCTCCTTACACCGAACTCTTCAACCCGAATATTACGTTGAAAGGCGGAGGTCATGATCTGCTGGTCAGCGGTCTACTGGGGCCCGCTGGCGAAGGGTTCATCATCACGAACGACATCAGCAATGGCGACGTCGTCGCCGGTCAGGCCACCAACCAACCCTACGCTGGCGGGGTCAGCGGCATAATCATCGATAATGTCAGTACCGCAGCGCAGGCTTCGAGTGTTTACTTCACCACCCAGGGAGCAGTTACGCAGGGAACGTGTGGGCCCCCTGCCGCTCGCTGCGCAGTTAAACTGACGCAACTGAATCTGCAGTAGAGCTCTGCCCTCACCACTCGCCATTAGAAG
>CATPBY010000023.1 GCA_955652845.1 uncultured Terriglobales bacterium
ATCGAGACACCGCTGGAGGTCGACGCGCTCCGCGTCTCCGATCATGCTCCAGTACCGGGCGATCTTCTGGTCCGCGATGTCCCGCTCCTCGACGATCGCGACGAGCTGTGCGCGTCCACCGCCCGTGGCCAGCTTAGCTTCTTTCTTGCCAACTTCCTGATAGGAGCGCACCCGCTCGTATTGTTCCTTACTCACCAGCGGACCCATCTTGGTATCGCGATCCAGGGGCGCGCCTAGCTTGATTTTCTTGGCTTTCTCAGTCATGGCATCGACAAACTTCTTATAGATTCTCTTCTGTACAAGGACGCGGCTGCCCGCTGAACAGACTTCGCCCTGATTGATGAACACGCCGAACAGCGCGCCGTCGATGGCCGATTCAAAGTCGGCGTCGGCAAAAAAGATGTTGGGCGACTTGCCTCCCAGCTCGAGGGTGACGCGCTTCACGGTATCCGCAGCCTGTTTGACGATAATCTTCCCAACCGCTGCGCTTCCCGTAAATGCTATTTTGTTCACATCGGGATGCTGCACCAGCGGAGCACCGCAGGTTTCGCCAAACCCGGTGACGATATTCACTACGCCCGGCGGCAAGCCCAGGTCGGCGAGCCAATTCGCCATTTCCAGGGCGGTCAGTGGAGTCTGTTCGGCCGGCTTGAGAATACAGGTGCAGCCCGCAGCCAGTGCTGGCGCCAGTTTCCACGCCGCCATCAAAAGCGGATAGTTCCAGGGAATAATCTGTCCGGCCACCCCGATGGGTTCTTTCAATGTGAGACTGACAGCGTTGTCTGGAACCGGATTCACATATCCCAGAATCTTCGTGGCCAGGCCGCCATAATATTCAAAGCAGGTTGCTACGTCGTTGATGTCAAATTCCGCTTCAACGATCGGCTTGCCGGTGTTTCGCGATTCGAGTTCAGCCAGCATGGCGGCGTTCTGCCGGATCTTGTCGGCGAGGCGAAAAAGGACGCGACCGCGTTCCTGAGCCGTGGTCGTAGCCCACGCACCATTGTCGAAAGCACCTCGGGCAGCAGCGACCGCGCGCTTCACGTCCTCAGGATTGGCGTCTGGAACTTGGGCGATAACCTCTTCCGTGGCCGGATCGTACACCGGAAAAGTTTTATTGGACTTGCTGTCGACCCACTCGCCGTTGATATACATCTGGTAGGTGCGAACCTCGGTTTTTACTCCGCCTGGCATGATTCCTCCTACAATTCAATTCCTCGAACCGCGCCTGGTTCGACAGAATGCGAGTCGCTTCCCACCAACGTCGGTTTCAACACTTTCCGGCGGCCATACACAAAGAAAAAGAATGCGGCCATGGCAATAAAGAATAGCGTGAGGCCGAACATCTTCACTTCGTAGAGCAGGACCGAGGTAATCTGCTTGGCGGGGGAGAATGCAACCATGATGGCGAGAATTGTTGTTACCAACCCGCTGGCGCCCGACAGCACCAGAACGCTCCGGCTGTAGCGGCCCTTTCCGTCAGACTTCCGCGAGGCAAATCTTAGTAAAGCCGCGAAAACATATACAAATGGGACTAACTGGAGAACTACGGCCAGAGAAAGCATGGTCTGGAAAGCTTCCTGCACTCCTCCGGAAGCCGCGAAGTTGACGACCACCAGCACCAGAGAAACTATTGCCTGCACAATGAGCGCCGCATAGGGAGTGGCATATTTCGGATGCACCCTGCCCAGCCAGCTTGGCATGTAGGAATCGAGTCCGGCTACAAAGGGGATACGCGCGCAACCACCCATCCATGCCGAACCAATTCCAGCGATGGACAGGCTCAGCATGAGCGCGAACGGCGCCACAATCCAGGCCAGCCCAACTTTACTTGCCATGTGGCTCACCGCTTGCACAATGCCCTGCAAAACGCTGATATCGTTTTTGCCGACCGCAATTAAGAGAGTTAACGTGGCGCCGACATACAGCAGTCCAGAAAGGACTCCGCCCCACGCGACCGCACCGGGCAATGTTCTCGCGGGATCGCGAATCTCATCTCCCATCACGGAGGCCAGTTCCAGGCCAACCAGTCCGAAGCAGATCACTCCGAACGAATTCAGCACAAAGCGAGGATTGGCCGGAATCTGAAAATCCGCCGAACTGACGGTGGTTCCGTAGCGTAAAAACACGGTTGCGCCCAAAATAATAAGCACGGCAGCGGCAATGCCGGTGCCAATTGCGCCGAGATTATTCAGCCACTTCCCTACGCTGAGCCCAACTATATTTAAAACCGTGAGCAGCGTCAGCAGCACCAGAGAAGTGCTTAGCGCGAATGTTTTATCGTCCGCTAACGATTCGTGTCCCGACCCCAGCGCAAACACGGAGACGCCGACGAAATACAACATCACCGTGGGCACGTAGAGCATGTTATTTGTCCAATAGCACCATCCCGAAAGGAAACCGTGGAAGTCGCCAAAGACTTCCTTGGCCCAGAGGTACACGCCGCCTTCGCCGGGAAAGCGGTGCGCGAGCTCAATCACGGCGATGCCCTGCGGCCAGAAGAAGAGCAGGAGCGAGATGATCCACAACCAGACCGTGACGCCACCATTGGCGGCGATCGACGGAACGACGTTCAGGTTGAAGACGGCGACAACAAAAAGCAGAA
>CATPBY010000024.1 GCA_955652845.1 uncultured Terriglobales bacterium
AGACATCGGGTTACTGCTGGATTTCTGGCTGTGCCTGGCAGCTTACGGTGTAATCAAGGCGGTTGTTAATAAATGGAGAACTTGATTCTTGAGAGCGTGGATTTTGATTGGTATTTGGCACCGTGACCTGCGCGCTGCTGCCTGAATCGACGCCGATACACTCAGAGTAGTTTTTCTATGCATTGCTTACGTGCAGACATCTTACGGGCACTCATCAGCTTCTGTGCAGCAGAGCTCTGCTCGTGGATTCTATTCTTCTAGCCTCAGGCGCAGCCGATTTATCTAGCCGCCACAACGAAAACGTCACCGCGGCAATCCGTTCCGACGGTGCAAGCTGAAGAACCGGACTCTGAGCCCAGCGTGCCCATCCAATCGGAATTGAATATGAAAAACCGGCCATCCTGGGAAATCTGGCCAATGGCCTCTTTATCGATAAACCTGTGCGAGCGGGTCGTGATGAAAGTGTGAGCGAAGCGCGATACCGTGCCAGTGCCCACAGAGATGGCAATAATTTCATTCTGCCAGGCAGTGGTAAACGGCGAATTTCTGGTCCAGCTCGAAGAGAAAAACGGCGTGCTATCGCCGGGGTCGGCATTGTTCCATGAAGGGTGCTGGTCGATGGGCGGGGCAAAACCCAGAGGTAACACGTTGATCAGCGGCGTGAAGGCATTCAGGTTAGAGAAAGGCCGAAGATGAAACTGGCCAAAAGGATCTCCGTCATTATTGGCCCAGTGCGAATACCCCAGGGTCCAGTGACCGCTGCAAAGCTGCTGTTGTCCCGCGCCACAAGCAGTCACGTTCGTGGTACCCACCTCCCAGAAGTAGGGGCCGTTCGCGCATTTGCCAGAAAGGCAATGGGTGGGACCAAGAATTGCCCACCCGCTGTCCAAAGTCAGGTACGCGTCGTGCAGAGTGAATCTGTCTGTGGTGCTCATGGTCCCCGATTGTCCCCAGTCCGACGTGATGTCGCCAGTGAGCGTATTTAATACCGTGCAACCTTGGCCAACCGTGTATACAACGGCGTAGTTCCCGGTGCCCTGCAAGCCCTGGCTCGACAAGCCGAAAGCAAAGGCTCCATCGTTGGCACTTACTCCGCCGAAATTCTCCCAGGCTGGTTTGAAGCCGGCGGGCAGGCAATGCGGGCTGGCCGCGAAATCGTAAATCAATTGCGGAGAGGGCGGCACGTTCCGATTGCTGAAGTCATATCGAAAAATTCGAGTGCCGCCAAGAACGTACAAATAGTTCGGATTTACACGGCTCCAGGAAAAGTGATTGCTGCTTACTGTCATCCCCCCTGTCTTTGGAAAATTGGCTACATACATACGCGCGACCTGCATTTGTGAGCTGTCGAAAGTCATGGGGTAGCCAGTGCCATTCGTGTCCTGTACAAAAAGCAGGCTGGAGTCCTTATTCCAGGTATTTGCGTTGGAACTCCCACCCGCCGAAGAATAGAAAGTTATATTCCTGGAGTGGGGGTTGAGGTAGGCATCGGTCACCCGTACGATCGGATTCTGAAAATCGGGGTCGGTAACAGTGGTATTCACCCCACTCAGATTTCCCACGCTCGGAATAACATCCGGCAGGGGCGCTTTTCGCAGATCGGTGCGTGAGCAGGGATATGTGGGCGGGCCGCATGATGCCGAGGCTGGAAGAGTTAGCCCTGGCGGGACGTTTTGTCCGCTGGCGGCGGCCGCGAATAAGAGGATGACCGCGAAGAATGGAAGCCGGCTGAGAATTCGCATATATATGATCTCCAAGGATGACGCTTCTTCGGCCCTTGCAACCTAATTCGGATGGCATGGGTTGAAAAGAGCTCAGAGGTGCATGCGAAGCAAAATAAAACCGGCAGGAGGTTTATAAGAACAGGACGTTTCTACAGCAAAAGTCGCGCTCAAACCGCGCGAAAATGATGAAGAAGCATCGGCCCAATCAGGCAGGTGTTGCGAAGGGCTCATTACGGGCAGGCAGGTCTTACTTTTTCTTCTTTTTTTCTTTTTCTTTCTTATCGGTATTCATCTTCTTGACGATCTCTTCCATCAATTTAGGCTTCAATTCTGCGAGGACGCTGTCCACGATACTGGCAATCGCACTGGATTCAGCAACTCCCGTAGACTCCTCGGTCTCGGCAACAGAGGCATCTTCCTCTGCAGCAGTCGCTTCGGCCCGGCCTTCTTTTAGTTCGGCTGCAGCTGCGTCCGCGATCTGGGTTGTCAATTGCGATCCCACGATCGATTCCCGAATCTGCTTCCAGTTCTGCCAGGCAGCAGCCAGTTCGGCTTCGCGTCGTTTTTCACCTGCGTCGGGCACTGGTCCAGTGATCTCCGCGGGCAATGCTGCAGTGGCACGCCCGATAGCCTCCCCAGCTTGGGAAGAATCGCCTGTGGTACTTGTACCTGCAGCAGCCGCGTAGGCTACTCCAATTGTGCTACCCAACATTGCGCTGCCGCTGTCGGATGGCGCGACGACCGCTGCGGCCGATGATTCGTTCGCGCTGGACACCGTCGCTTCGGATTCCGCCTGCTTACCGACGTTCTCCTCTGAACTTACGCTGGCTACTGCAGTGCCAAGAATGGCCCTGCCGGCGTCCGCTGCGGCGAAAGCGGCATAGGCTTTTTCCATCTCCTGTTGAAGGATGAGAGTACTTTCGTCTTCGGGTACCGGAATCGCTTCGGCAATCCACCGCGGACCGCCAGCTCTTTCCAGGACGGGCATCGTGGCGCTGGCCGCCCCCTGCGCTGCGCCAATAGTCATCCCTTCGATGTCCGGCGAAACCCCGGCCTCGACGTGCCCATTTCCTGGGGCCAACGACGCAATTGCCGCCATGACTTCAACGTCTGATGTCCACGACTTCTCTGCCAGCGCAGCAACCGGTTCGGTGGAACTGGTTTCTCCTGAATTTGCGTTGGCTGGCAGCCCTGGGGAATCGGTGGGCACAGACTCCTGTGACTTGGGCAATTCGTCCGTCTTAGCAGCTTCAACCCCCGCCGTTTCTGACGCAAATGCAACTTCGGTTGGGTTGGGCTTAATTTCAGCGCCTGCCATGTCGGTAAGCTGAGTGGAGGCGAAAGTGGCAGCAACCAGCTCCCCGGGGGCTTCATCACTGGCTGCGGAAGAGACGGCGGACCGAGATTCTGCTGCCTCATTTTTCGCTATGGCTTGTGTTTCCGGCGCCGCTTCCCGCAATTTACCTTCAAACGAAGCCGCCGCTGCGGTAATTGCAGCGATCTCTTCCGGCGTAATATCCGGCGGAAACCCAGCTCGTAGCGGGCTTTCCAGGTCCGGCTTTGGCTCGACTGGTTTCGATTCCTGGCTGCTCCCCCACCCCGGAATTACTGCGCTGGTCCCTTGTGACGGGACAGTTGGCGGTTCAGCCGGCTTAGCCGAAGGCGGCGGAATAGTAAGACGGTTTTTCCATCCCGTCTGCATATCGCCGAATGATTCCCCTGATTCCGATCCCGACTGCTCGACCGCAGCCAGGGCCTTGGCGAAGCGACCGGGCTTTTGCAGACCCTGCGGAACAATTTTGTCTTCGAGCTTGGTGAGTGCAGTAAGAAGTTCGCTGGCCTCGAACGGCTTAATGATGAAAGCATCGGCGCGCACCCGGCGGGCCTCTTCCGGCTTGAACGGTTCCAACTTGCCCACCGTCAGCAGCACCGGAATTCGTGCGGTTTCGCGATTCTCCTTAACTCGCTGACAAACTTCCAGGCCACCGTAGCCCGGCATGTAGACGTCGAGCACGATCAAATCCGGTTTCTGTTCGGCGATCTTCTTGAGGGCCGCCGACCCGTTGTTAACCGTAACTACTTCATAGCCGGCATCACTGAGGATTCTCCGGCCCATGTTTTGGGCAGTCACACTGTCGTCGGCGAGCAATATTCTTCGCGCCAAGGCCTGTCCTTTAGGAGGGGAAGATAGCGTGAAGTTAACCGCTGCCCAATGGTAAGTCAATGAGAATAAGACAGTAATACGTTACTTGTGGACAGTCACGAGTGGGCGGACTAATCCTTCATCGGACAGCGGGGTCCGCCCCATTTTAAAAAGGAACAACCTTTCGCAGTCCCTTCTTTTTCTTATGTTTGCTGGAGGAAGCAGTGTCGTCTTCCTGGGTCTGACTAGAGGATGAATCCGCATCTTTCCCATCGCCTGTGGCGGCTTGAGAGTTTCCTCCTGCTTGAATCTCATTCACTTGCTGGGGAGGCTGGGCAGTCTGGTCGCCATCGCTTGCGACATTGGGCTTGAGTTCATTCGGGTCGGCCGCGGGCGCCACCGGTTTCAACTCGTTGGCGTTCGGCGGCGCCGGCGGAGGCGCAGCAGAATTTGCGGCCGGCGCCGCAACATTGGCATTCGGAGCCACATCGGACCGCGGCGCGGGCTGGTCGGGCGGTGGCCCCCCCTGCCCAACGGCTTCGACGGAAACAGAATTGTTGCCCAGCGATCCGGAACTATTACCTACCATCGCACGATTGGCCTGCTGTGCTACCTCGGTGGCACTGGTCATCTGGGGATTGACGAGGGTTGGTTCCCCGACCTTGGCCGCCGGAGCTGTGTCCGGATGCTTGGTGAATGTACTCATCACCTGCTTGTACATGGGAGTTATGCGGCGGCTCTCTTCTTCCGCTTTATTTTGGGCAATCGCAGCCTTGGTCGGCCGCGGCACGGGCTGGTGCAAAGCTTCGAGCCGTGCCTTGGCATCATCGACGCGGTCCATCATGGGATATCGGGTCAGGATCCGGGAGTAGGCGTCAGCCGCACGCTTGGTAAAATCTTCGATCATGCGCGATTTGGCCACTTCCTCTATCTTGCTGCGCGCTCGCAGCATTGTGATTTCGCCCTCGTAAGACTGTCCCAGCAAATACAAAGCCTCATCGACCTTGCTGTAGAGCGGATATTTGTCCGCCAGAGAACGAAGCCGCGCGATCGCCGCCGGATACGACTGGCGCAAATAGTAGAAGCGCCCGACGCGAAATTCACGCTCGGCAATCACTTCCTGTACTTCCCGCAGCCGCTGTTTGGCTTCGGGAACCAGTTTGCTGTCCGGAAATTGCTGGATCAGGCTGCGGTACTCCTCTTCCGCCCGGACCGCGTGGGTGTAGTCGCGGTCTGGCTTCTCCATCTCCTGATAGTGAATGTTGGCGATCTTGAGTTGAGCTTCGGCCGCCTCCTGCATGTTGGGAAAGAAAGTGATGAAGTCTTTGTACTCAACCTCTGCCTGGGCCAGCGAAGTGGAACCACCTTCTGCATACCAGGAATCGGCCACGGCCAGCTTGGCTCGGGCAATAAACTCGGAATCAGGATAGGTGTTGATCATGGTCTGGAGCGTAATCCGGGCCACGTCGAAGCGATTGTGCTTCATGGCATCCATGGCACGATCAAACAGTACCTTGTCCGGCTGCTTCGAATCGATATTAGCGATTGGGTTATGGACTTTCTTATTGGTGCAGGCAACCGTGACACTTAACAGGGCCGCGAGAAGAATTGCCGTAATACGACCTGACATAAGACCTCGAATTCCTTGGGTAGGGACGACTGCCAAAGTAAGCTACACTTTCTGCATACTGGCTTCGGTGGCTGTCTTCAATAATTTCTGAGCGTTACTCTTTGGATCGCCTTGACCGAACACGGCGTTGCCTGCCACCAAAATTTCAGCTCCCGCTCGCACCACGTCGGCGACCGTCGTAACATCGATTCCACCATCCACTTCAATGCGATAGCTCAGGTCATGCTGGTGCCGCAAATCCGCCAGTTTCCGGATCTTATGCAATGCCGCCGGAATAAATTTCTGCCCGCCGAATCCCGGGTTCACCGACATGACCAGAACATAATCCACAATGTCGAGCACCTCGCTGAGACTCTCGACCGGAGTGGCAGGATTGATAACTACTCCCGCCAGTGCCCCATGGTTGCGTATGAGATGCAGAGTTCGATTGAGGTGCCGGCAAGCCTCCCGGTGCACTGAGATCCAGTCTGCCCCGGCCTCGGCGAACTCGGGGATGTACTGGTCAGGGTTCTCAATCATCAAGTGGCAATCAAGTGGCAGATCCGTCGCCCGGCGCAGAGATTTGACCA
>CATPBY010000025.1 GCA_955652845.1 uncultured Terriglobales bacterium
ACCCGGCAGTTGCCTGACGGATTAGCGGACTTTGACCATGCGTCGAAGAACCAAACTCGTGCTCGCCATCACATTGATGGTGGTGGCGCTCGTTTCGGCTTTCTCGTACATTTATATTTCGGAGTTGCTGCGACAGCGAGTAACAACTGCCAGTGAATCCGCCTCACATCTGAGCGACGATCTTGCCTTACTGGCCGCAAACGCGGCGCCGGACCTGAGCAGCACGAAAGTAAATACTGCCAGTCCCAAGGCAGTTCATCGCGCGATTGCCTACTATCTCAGCACCGATCGCAATCTGAATGATGCCGTGCAGTCGGTGGTAGGCACCTGGCCGATGGTCTACGACGCGGCCGTCGTGGATGCCGGCGGCAATGCCATCCTGCACACCAATCCGGAATTGGTAGGCAAGCGCATTCCCGATCGGCCCGATTTCCAACTGGTAAAGAACGCCGGCTTTCGTAAACAATTTCGCCTGGTCTACAACCCTCCTACCGTGTATGACGTTCGCCTGCCGCTGGCGCTGGACGGCGCTCCTTTTGGCAGTATTCATGTCGGTGTTTCCACCGTGTTCTTAAAAAGCGAGCTAACCCCCCATCTGCGGCGGGCAGCCGTCTTGTCCGGCCTCGCCATTTTGCTTTCTATGTTTCTGGCGGCAGGGCTTTCGCGTTTCGCGCTAGGCCCACTTGAGCGGCTTAGCCGCAGCCTGGACAGCGTAACTGGCGGGGATACGGAAACCATGATGGAAGATGGCGGGCACGATGAATACGGCCTGGTCACGCTTAAAATCGCGCATCTCGGCCGTCAGATGCGCGATGCCAAGGAAATTTTTTCCGCTCTAAAAGATAACGTGGATCAGATCATGGGGACCCTGCAGGATGGGCTCATGCTCTTTACCCGTGACTCCCACGTGGTGCTGGTGAGTGCTTCCGTGGAACGCTTCCTCGGCCGTCCACGACGAGAGTTACTTGGCCGTCTGGTGAAGGACATCTTTCCTGCTGATTCTCCTCTGGGAGCCATAGTGCTGGAGGCGTTTCAACGCCGGAACGGTATCCTGCAGCGCGAGGTGGAGTCGCCCAGTGGAAAAAGAGTGCAGATATCTGTCGATTTCATCCAGGAAAAGGGTACGCAGATCGGCGCTCTACTCACGATGCGTGATGCGGAGTCGGTCCGGCGCATCGAGGATGAAATCGAGATGTCACGCCGTCTCTCCGCGAGCGGCCGGGTTACGCGGGGCGTCGCCCATGAAGTAAAGAATCCCATTAATGCCATCGTCCTGCACCTGCAGTTGCTGCAAAACAAGCTGCAGGAAATTGATCCCGATACTCGCCGGCATATGGATATCATTGGCAGCGAGATCTATCGACTTGACCGCGTGGTGCAAATTCTGGTTGATTTCACCCGGCCGCGTGACCTCCATCTGGAGGAGATCGACTTGCGACGGCTCTTGGAGGACGTTACCGCCCTGGCTTCGCCCGACGCTGAGCAACACGGAGTCGCTTTGACCTGCGATCTTTCCCCTGCACCGCTGCCGGTGAAAGTGGATAGCGATTTAATGAAGCAGGCGATCCTGAATGTGGTGCTCAATGGAGTTCAAGCCATGCCGCAGGGAGGCGAACTGGTGGTCTCAGCGCGGCGTGAGGACGAGATCGTAATCGCCGAGATTCGAGATCAGGGAGCTGGGATTCCGCAAGAGCTCCAGGAAAAAATCTTTGAGTTGTACTTCACCACCAAGAAGGGCGGCTCCGGGATTGGGCTGGCTGAAACCTTCCAGATTCTGCAATGGCATTATGGGTCGGTGGATTTCCAATCGGTCCCGGGTCAGGGGACGACGTTTCGCCTTCGGCTCCCGCTGGCTGAATCCCGGTCAGAGTCCATGAAAGAAGCGGCAATTCGCAGCTGAGCGGAAAATTGGCAGAGCGTTTGAGCCGGGCGTAGAATCCTCCTAATCGCCTGGAGCGCCCCCGGCACCTAACTCGATATGCCTCTGGCCGTTATTTTTTTCGTAATCTGTACGCTCGTTGCTGCTCCGCTTCGGGCTCCGGACAGTTCTGTGTCCATATTGAGCGCAGGTCGACTGCGGGCGCAGGGGACTTCCCAGACAACGTCGCCGGCGGCACCCGCGAACCCTCCCGAGCAAAATACACCTGATGGGTCTGCTGCGTCCGAACAGACCTCGCCGTCTGCCAGCCCAGCCCGGGAGCCTAAGCCTGCCTCCAACCCGACCAGGCCCGCGGTTGCGCCCGCCACCAAACCGCATCGCCGAAAACGTAAGCCGGCGCCACGCACGGATTCTAATCCGCCCAAAACGGTCGTGTCCGACGGAAGCACTACCAATCCCAAAACACAGATCGCCCCTAGCGTGACCCAGTCCCAGGCTTCCCGCCAGCGCCAAAACACCAGCCAGTTGCTGGCTGCAACCGACTTGAATCTCAAAAAGCTTTCCGGCCGGCAGCTCAGCGGCAATCAGCAGGACACAATGAAGCAGATTCGAGCCTACATGGAACAAGCTAAATCGGCGGATGCCGCGGGCGAACTGCAGAGGGCTCGCAACCTCGCGGTTAAAGCTCATCTGCTCTCGGACGAACTGGTAAAGCAATAAGTGGGCAGGTGGTTGCGTTGCTATTTGCCCTTCGCCCGGGCCGCGTTTACTTTGGCCAGGAGATCCTGGGCGGGTTGCTGCGCCGGGCCCGCAATCTTCACCGTTTCGCTGAGCGCATCGCGCGCTTCCGACACCCGATTGAGCTTGGCATACGCAAAGCCCAGCCGGAACATGGCCAGCGCGTAGTATTGATCGTCCTGCCCCTTCAGCAATGTGCCGGCAGTCTTTAATTCTGGAATGCCGGCCGCGGTTTTGTCCTGTTTGAGATACGCGTAACCCAAAGTGTAGTGCGCCACGCCGGCCGACACTCGATGAGAACGGTCGGCCTCGGGGGCATCAGCCTTGGCCGCCGCAATTGCTTTTTCAGCGTATGTGATCGCCTTATTCAAACTGCCGGGCTTTGGATCTTCTACGTAAGAATTCGCCAGGAGAAGCAAAGCCGCCAGGCTGTTGGGATTCGCCTGCAGAGTCTTTTCCCCATAGGCAACCATCCGCGACGTGTCCTTTAGTTCGGAGAGTGAAACCATGGCATAGGAGGTTATCTGGTCTTCGAAGCGAGATTTGGGAAAGGCGGGAGTGAAGCGCTCAATGTAATTCATGCGCGTCCTGGCGTCGTTCTCACTGCCAATCGCATTGAAGGCCGTCGCTTCAAGGAATTCGCACGAGTTTTTGGTCGAGTTTTTTTCGTCCTCAACGTGTGCCGCAAATTCCTGGTCACTCATTCCTTCCGGCTTAGATTCCTTAGCGAAGGAATTGCACACTTCGCCTCCCTGGGCCGAGTAATCCATAAGCTTGGCGTTATTTTTCATCTGCTGGGCAATGCCTGCCTGGGAGACGATGATGTCCAGATTGTGCGGAGATCCGACGAGAGCCTTGTCTCCGTATTCGAGTGCCTTCTGTAGATCACCCGCAGCCTGGTAGGACTGGGAAATCTGCCAGTTGCCGTACGCCACAGCCGCCGGATTCGAGGCGAACTTTTGGGCAAAATCCTGGTACATGGCCAGCTTCTTCTGCGGATCGGGCTCATTGGTGATGGCCTGCAGAGCCTGATCCTCAGGCGTACCCGCCGGGATGATTATCCGATCTACTTGTGCGTGAAGGGCGAGAGCAATAAATACGATAGAGAGAAACGCTAACAGCGCGACGGGGCAGCGACTATGGCTCATAAGTCACCTCCGCAATTTGTGCGGGGGCATCGTAGCTCCGAATGAACGCGGGTGCAAATCGAAAAAAATCTAAAGCCGCCAAGTGAGAAACGCTGGCAGGTGCGCAAAGAAAAACTCTGCTCGACAAGACCGATGTTCTGGATTGTGGCATGGCAAGCTCGGCTTGCTGTAGTCTGGCCGCATGCAGAATGCCGGTGAGAGGAACTTTCAGGCAGTTGCGGAGAGTTCATCTCGATCCCGGCGAGGTGCGGCAGAAAATTCCTTCCCGCCGAGCTGGCGGCATTCGCTGTGGTTGATTGTGCTGGTCGCTCTATTGCTGCGACTGGCGGTTATCACCGTGGGACATACCTATCGGATCACACCACGCCGCGATCACTTTCAATTTGCCTGGGAGATGGGACGCATTGCCCGCTCCATTGCCACGGGCCAGGGCTTCGCTTCTCCCACTGATTTGCCAACTGGCCCCAGCGCCTGGGCGCCGCCAGTTTATCCGTATATTCTGGCCGGCGTTTTTAAGTTGTTTGGCGTATACAGCAATGCTTCGGCCTGGATAATCCTGGCCTTAAACAGTATTTTTGCCGCGCTTACCTGCATGACCCTGTATGGAATCGCGCAAGAGATTTACGGAATTGAACTGGCTCGTGCGGCTGCGTGGACATGGGCGCTGTTTCCTTACGCGATTTATTGGCCAGTCCGGGTGGTCTGGGAAACCAGCCTCAGCGCATTCCTTTTGAGCGCGGCTCTGCTGCTCACCCTGCGCCTGCGACGCGCTACGCCACATTTTCGCGATTGGATAATCTTCGGCCTGCTTTGGGGCGTCATCACTCTGACCAACCCGGCGCTGCTGATCATGTTCCCTTTGTGTGCCGGCTGGTTGCTGTATTGGTTGCCGAACAGGTCTCGTCAACTCGCGGGAGTGCTTTTGTGTTTATTGGCAGCAGCCCTGGTCGTGAGTCCGTGGCTGGAGCGCAATTATGCCGTCTTCGGAAGGTTCATATTCGTTCGCGACAACCTTCCGCTTGAAATGCACATGGCTAACAACGAACGCTTCACCGGACTGTGGACGCGCAACGAACATCCCGGGAACGATCCCGAAGCCATGCGCCGATTTCAGCAATTGGGCGAGCTCGGCTTTATGGACGAAAAGCAGCAGGAGGTGCGGCAGTTCGTCCGCGAGCATCCCGGTAAATTTATTTGGTTCAGCCTGGAACGTGCCACATATTTCTGGATTGGGACGCCGCAAGCGCCGATCATCGATGGGTACGATCTCATCGTCGCACGCCACGTAATTTTTTTCCTGGCTAGCGCGCTAGCCTTCGCGGGGCTGTGGCTGACGATTCGCAATCGCAAATGCGGTTCGTTTCTGTTCGCCTGCCTTTTGTTTGTGTATCCGCTTCCTTATTACCTGGTAAATCCGTTTCCCCGCTACAAACACCCGATCGAACCTGAAATGTTGCTGTTGATCGTGTACTTATTCTGGGAGGCCCGACCCATCGAAATTCGTTGGCGAAAGGCAGCTAGCTTCCAATCACCCGAAAACAGACAATAAGAAACTACAATTTTGACGTGGGTTTCTTTGTGTAGCTTGGTGTCCTTTGTGATTGATAAATTCAATATTTTCCTTACCCAAAGGGCTGAAAGGACCACAAAGGAAATCCTTGAGTTTATCAACTTGGCAAATGGGGTTCCTTTGTGTGACTTCGTGTTCTTTAATCATTGGCGGCCCCGGGTTGGCGCCCTCGCTCTCATCGTTTAAATTGGAGTATGCGAGCCATTCTGCAGAAG
>CATPBY010000026.1 GCA_955652845.1 uncultured Terriglobales bacterium
GTCTAAACCTTAAACCCTAAGTGCACGAAGTTACACAAGGGGTCACGGGGCGTCACTCGCAGAATCAGCACTTCAAAGTGTCGCAGTTTAGCATAAAATGCGTGCTCTGCTGCCGGAGGAGGAAACACTCGCATGGGCTTTGACACCATCATCGCAAACGGGCGCGTGGTGACCGCAACCGATACTTATGCCAGCGATGTCGCTATCAGCGGCGGCAAGGTTAACGCCATCGGGCAAAGCCTTCCTCGTCAGAATGCCGGCAAAATTATCGATGCCGCGCGAAAGAATGTGTTGCCCGGCGGAATCGATGTACACACTCATCTCGACATGCCTTTCGGCGGCACTAGGAGTGCGGATGATTTCGAGACCGGCACTCGAGCTGCCGCCTTCGGTGGGACGACGACGCTGATCGACTTCGCGATTCAGTACAAAGGCCAGTCCTTGCGTACGGCGTTTGACACCTGGATGCAAAAAGCTTCCGGAAAGGCGGTCTGCGACTATTCATTTCATTGCATCATCACCGATCTGCAGAACGCGCAACTCGACGAGATGAACGCACTGGTGCGCGAGGGTGTTACCAGTTTTAAGCTGTTCATGGCTTATCCCGGCGTCTTCATGCTGGACGATGGCAGCATCTTCAAAGCGCTGCAAGCGACTTCGAAAAACGGTGGTTTGGTCTGCATGCATGCTGAAAACGGCAGCGCGATTGACGTCATCGTGCAGCAGGCCCTGGCGGAAGGGAAAAAGGCGCCTAAGTATCACGCTCTGACTCGCCCAACTACCGCCGAGGCGGAAGCAACGGCGCGCGCCATTGCGCTGGCAGAGATGGCGGGAGCGCCTGTCTATATCGTGCATTTGAGTTGCAATGATGCTCTCGAGAAAGTTCGCGAGGCGCGTGATCGGGGACTTCCGGTTTACGCGGAAACTTGCCCGCAATATCTTTATCTTTCCATCGACAACTTCGACGCCCCAGGATTTGAGGGAGCCAAGTACGTTTTCACGCCTCCGTTGCGCGAAAAATGGCACCAGGAAAAGCTTTGGAACGGATTAAAGCGCGACCATTTGCAAGTGGTTTCAACGGATCATTGCCCATTCTGTTTCAAGGAGCAGAAAGAATTAGGACGCGATGATTTCACAAAAATTCCCAACGGGGGGCCGGGAATCGAACACCGCATGAGCTTGATTTATTCCGGGGGCGTTGCCCAGGGCCGCTTCAGCGTGAACCGCTTTGTGGAACTGGTTTCGACGACGCCGGCGAAGCTTTTCGGGTTGTATCCGCGCAAGGGCACGATCGCGGTTGGCAGCGACGCCGATCTGGTGATTTTTGATCCCGATCGTAAGCACACCATCAGCGCCAAAACTCACCACATGCGAGTCGACTATTCGATGTTTGAAGGAATCAAGGTTACCGGGATGCCAGACGTGGTACTTTCCCGCGGCAGCGTGATTATAGAAGGTGACAAGTTCCTGGGACGCCCCGGCGCCGGGGACTTCCTAAAGAGATCGCTCTATTCGCAGCAATGATCGTTTTTGACTATTGCCAGCCCGAGCGAAGCGAGGGAGTCCAGGTTATTGCCGCAACTGCCAATGAACGAAAGCGCCGGCGAGAATTTGGACCCCTGGCTTCGCTCGGAGACACTCCTTGCAAATTGCGTTCAGATCAGCATCCCGGCGATCGATGCTGACATCAGGTTCGCCATGGTACCCGCAAGCATCGCACGTATCCCAAGGCGCGCCAATTCACCTTTCTTGTTGGGCGCCAATGCGCCGATCCCGCCGATCTGAATTCCGATAGCGCTCAAGTTAGCGAAGCCGCACAACGCAAAAGTCGCAATAGTAAAAGAGCGCGGATCAAGAATGCCTTTCTGCGGTCCCAGCATCGAATATGCGACCAGTTCATTCAGTATCATGCGAGTTCCGAGCAGATTGCCCACCACCGTGCAATCTTTCCAAGGGATACCAATCACCCAGGCTATGGGCGCAAAAAGCTTGCCCGTGATGATTTCGAGGCTGGCAGGAAAGCGATGAAAACCGACGTGCGCCAGCTCGTTGTGGATTCCGCCAAGAATTCCATCGAGCAGCGCGATCAAGGCCAAAAAGGAAATGAGCATCGCAGCGATATTCAGCGCGAGATTAAGGCCATCGGTCGTTCCTCGCGCTACCGCGCCAAGCACATTCTCCTTTTTTTCGGCTATTACTTCCTCCTCATTCATCACAACTCGCCCGGCGGTTTTGGGCTGTTCGGTCTCCGGCACCAGCATTTTGGAAACCAGAATCGTGCCTGGCGCAGTCATGATCACGGCGCTTAGGAGGTGCTTGGGCTCGATTCCAAATGCGATATACGCAGCCATGATTCCGCCCGACACGTGTGCCATCCCGCTGGTCATCACGGTCATCAGTTCAGAGCGCGTGAGGTCGGGCAGGAAGGGGCGGATGGTAAGCGGCGCCTCGGTCTGGCCCATGAAAATGCTGGCAGCTACGTTCAAAGACTCGGCGCCGCTCGCGCCCATCACCCGGGTCATGACCCTGGCCGCAATTCTGATGATGAATTGCATGATTCCGTAGTGGTAAAGGACGGCGAAGAACGCCGCAATAAAAATGACCGTCGGAAGAACCTGGAAAGCGAAATAAAACCCTAAGCGGGAGCCTTGCTTTCCCAAATCTCCAAAAACGAAACTTGATCCCACGAATGCATAGCTCAGCAGGCGATTCACTGCATCCCCAGCCCTTTGGAAAATCCGCCGACCGATGTCAATCCGCAGCACGAAGACAGCAAAGGCGAATTGCAGGGCCAGACCCCAGGCAACCGTTTTTCCACGAATTGCTCTCCGATTGGTGGAGAAGATAAATGCGAGCATCAACATGCTCAGCAGGCCGAGAATGCCGGTGAATCGACCCATTTACTTTCCTCCCGATCCTCGAATGACCCGATGCACAAGCTTTCTCTTCTCTTTCGCAGCTTTGTCAGCCACTTGATAACTTTTCTGGATCATTTCCCGGGCGCGAAGGCCACGATCTTCGGAGTTGTAGTGAACCGAGCAAAGCGATTCTCCAGCTTTGACGGCATCACCCACTTTGCGGCGCAACACGATCCCTACAGCCGGGTCGACGGAATCTTCTTTCTTCTCGCGTCCGCCCCCCAGAACCACGCACGCCATGCCCACAGCTTCGCAGTCGATGGCGGCAATGCTCCCGCTCTCAGGACTCAGCACTTCCAACGTGTGTCTGGCGCGAGGCAGCCGGTCAGGATTATCAATTGCTCGGGCATCTCCACCTTGCAAAGTAACCATCTGCCGGAATTTCTCCAGGGCTTTTCCTGATGTTATGAGTTCCTGAGAATTGGCCCTTCCCTGCGCGACAGTGTCCGCGGCGCCGCCCAGGTGAAACATCCATCCTGCCAGTTCAAGACACAACTCTTTGAGATCTTCCGGTCCTTTCCCCTGCAAGACCTCAAGCGCTTCAACCACTTCAAGTGAGTTCCCTACATACATCCCGAGAGGCTCATCCATGTTTGTGATTAAGGCCACCATTGCCTTGCCCATGGCCTCGCCGCTTTCAACCATCAACTCGGCAAGAAAAGCCGCGTCTTTTTCTTCCTTCATAAAAGCTCCAGAGCCCGTTTTCACGTCGAGCACCAGAGCATCCACGCCTTCGGCAAGCTTCTTGCTCATGATGGAGGCGCAAATCAAGTAAGGGCTCTCGACTGTTCCGGTGACGTCGCGTAAGGCGTAGAGTTTGCGGTCCGCGGGAGCGATTTCGGATGTCTGTCCGATCATGGCGCAGCCACACTTATCCAGCACTTTTCTGAAATCCGGAACTGAGAGGTTGACGTTGAAGCCGGGAATCGATTCGAGCTTGTCGAGAGTGCCGCCGGTGTGGCCCAGACCTCGCCCGCTGATCATTGGGACAATCAATCCGCCGGCGGCCACCAGGGGAGCTAAAACAAGGGAAGTCTTGTCGCCGACGCCGCCGGTGGAGTGCTTGTCTACTTTTTTTGCTGGGAATTCGGAGAAATTGAGGACGTCGCCTGACCGCAGCATGGCATCGGTCAATGACGCCGTTTCGGCTCGGCTCATGCCTCGAAGGATCACAGCCATCAGCCATGCAGAAACCTGGTAATCGGGAATATCGCCAGCCGTATATGCCCGCACCAGATATTCGATTTCGACGGATGAGAGCTCTTGCCCATCGCGCTTTTTGCGGATCACATCGACAGCGCGAATCTGGGTTCTAGCAGATCCTGCCTGCGGCTGATTCACTTGAGGCGGAACCCTTCCGGCAACAGTTCGGTGATATGACTTTCCTTCCATCCGTTGGCCGACTGAAAGAAAATTGTGGCGTCGGGCCCGAACTCGTAAATCACCTGCCGGCAGGCGCCGCACGGCGAGCATGGCACGCCCTGGTCATTCACCACCGCGACCGCGCGAATATTCAGTTTTGGGCCCAGTTGAGCGATTGCTGCAAAAATGGCTGTGCGTTCAGCGCAGTTCGACAGACCGTAGGATGCGTTTTCTACGTTGCAGCCGGAAAAAAGCTCGCCCTTCGAGGTAAGGAAGGCTGCTCCCACGCGGAAGTGGGAGTAGGGCGCGTACGCATGGGTCATCGCTTTCCGAGCCGCGCGAACCAGGTTCTGGTTTTCTTTGCTCGAAGGTTTCTTGCCTGAAGATTTCATAAGAGTCGACAAAGACAGAAGAATAGCGCCTGATTCTAAACCTCGACTCTCGTTTTCGCCATGATTTTCGGGGTGCGGAACTATCAGAAATTTGCGCTGGATGTTTTCGCGGTCAAATGGAGAAAAACCTGCACAGGCGAAACACCCGCGCCTGCATTGTCGTTGCCTTTACTTTTCCATCAGGAGGACTTTCTCTGCGTTGTCGATCTCGGTTAACTTCACCTCGATCACTTCGTTCATTGTGGTCTGTACGTTGCGTCCTACGAATGCTGCTTCGATCGGCAATTCGCGGTGGCCGCGGTCAATCAGCACACAGAGTTGTACCTGGCGGGGACGTCCGTGGGAAAAAAGAGCGTCCATGGCGGCGCGGACCGTACGTCCCGTGAAAAGGACGTCATCCACCAGAATAATATTTTGATCTTGAATTGAAAAACCTATTTCTGATTCCTGCACTACCGGCTTCGGCCCTAAAGTAGAAAGATCGTCGCGATAAAAAGTAATATCCAGCGTGCCCACCGGTACCTTGGCGTCTTCAATCCGGCTTATCAGCTTCCCCAACCGCTGGGCCAGGGGCACGCCGCGGCGGCGGACACCAACCAATCCCAAACGGTCTGCTCCATCATTTTTTTCCAGTATCTCGTGGGCCAGTTGGACGAGAGTGCGCTCAATTTCAGATGCCGACATGAGCTGCGACTTCTCGCGGAGCCCCGTTTTCTGAACTGCATTATCGCGGGTCATAAGCATTGCATGATAGTCAGCGCGTGAACCGGTGGCAAGCCGTTCTGAATCAAGCAAGTCTTCTCCGGTGCCAGGTCACCAGTAGCGCCGACCCGATCATGATTAATCCGGCGCACAGTCCGATCCAGACCCCTACTGCGCCCCAACCAAACCTAAAGCAAAGGAGGTAGCCCAAAGGCAATCCGATCAGCCAGTAAGCTACGAAGTTCGCGAGCATGGGCGTTTTGGTATCGCCTGCTCCCCGCAAGGCCCCGGTTGCCACCGTCTGCAAACCATCGAACAGTTGAAATGCGGCAGCCACCAGTAATAGAGTCGCGCCCACCCGTATCACCATCGGGTCTGGGGAGAACAATCGCGCGATTAGTGTCGGAATCGATACAAAAACGAGTCCGGTGCAGACCATGAATCCGGCCCCGAGCATGATGGCTGACCATCCCGCTCGCCGAGCGCCAACGGCATCGCTCCTTCCCAATTGCTGCCCAACACGGACGGCCGCAGCCGAGCTGATACCGAGCGGGACCATGAAAGTGAGGGCAGCGCAGTTCAGGGCGATTTCATGGCCGGAAAGAGGCACCGGGCCAAGTCTCGCGCACAGTGCAGTTGCCGCCGAGAAAGCTCCGATTTCGCACAGTATCTGCATCGCTGCCGGAGCGCCCAACTTCAGCAACGCCTGCATCCTCTTTACGTCAATCCGTATTTCCCTAATCCACCGTGGAAGTGCGCGCTTGGATTCCACCCAAAGAAGCGTGGCCACCAAAACGCCAGCCATGTAGATGCGGGCAATACAAGTGGACCAACCGGATCCGGTGATGCCCATGGCACGAAAACCGAGATGCCCGTAGATCAGAATCCAATTGCCGGCGGCATTCACAATGTTCGCAGAGATCAAAGCAAACATAATCGGGGTTGCCACGCTGACGGCCTGAAGGTAGCGGCGCAGCGCAAAATAAATCAGCAGCGGCAAACTCCCCCAGTTAAGAGCCCTGAGGTACGGGCGCATAGGTCCTACTAGTTCAGCACTGATCCCGAAGCGCTGCATCAGTATTGGCCACAACGATGCGGCACACATCAGGATGGGAGTGAACGCAACCGCCAGGACAACACCGTTTACCAGAGATACTCTGGCATCATTCAGGTCTTCGCGGCCGTAGGCGTGCGCGACGAAGGTGTCCAAGCCCAGCAGCAAGCCGCCACCGAAGATGGCTAGACTGTGATACAGGCTCTGGCCCAGACCCGTAGCTCCGATGGCCACCGCGCTATTGGGCAGACGGCCCACCATGATGGTGTCAACAATGCCCATGCTCATCCATCCGACTTCGGCGATGATGAGCGGGAGAGCGAGGCGCAACGTCAGCAGGAAGTCGGCGCGCAAAACTTCCAAAGAAGCAGGTTTAAACTCAACGGGCATGGAGTCATTTGACTATATCAATTTGAACAAATTCACGAGGACAACCCGGCTAGCGTTTCTGCGAGTATCAGAGTCCCTCGTGCAATGTCTTCAGTAGAGGCATGCTCATCAGGCCGGTGACTATAGCCATTCCGGCAGGGAATGAACAGCATTCCAGTGGGAACAATGCGGGACATAAAGAGCGAATCGTGGTAGGCGCGGCTGATCATGGGCACGAAACTTAATTTATGCTTTCGACAGGCCTCACACAGAGCCTCCACCACGGCGGGTGAGCAATCGGCGGGCGCATCGGCGTTCAGCAATTCGACATGAACATCCACATGACGTTTTGCCGAGGTCGCATCGGCAGCCTTTTCCATCTCCCTGATTACCAAATCGCGGCGGGCAAGTTGGGTGTCGCGAATGTCAACACTGAGTCGAACTGTGCTTGGGATGCTGTTCACGGCGCCGGGAAAGACATCACAAATTCCAACCGTCGCTACAGTGTCGACTGCGCCGCTGGTGAGAGCCGCATTTTCGATCGCCAGGATCAACTCAGCGGCTGCGCAGAGGGCATCGCGCCGCTCCGGCATCAAAACTCCCCCTGCATGTCCGCCAGAGCCTTCAATGGCAACGCGAAAACTCGCGGGAGCGGCAATTTTTGTAACCACTCCCACAGCCATGTTCTGGCGTTCCAGCAGCCGACCTTGTTCGATGTGTAACTCCACAAAAGCCTTGTAGTAACCGCGCGGCAGCTTCACTTGGTCAAGTTCGCCACAGAATCCTGCCTGGCGACGGACTTCATCGACTGATTCACCGTTACTGTCCTTCAACTTTTTTGCGTTATCGGAGGATAAGCTTGCGGAGAGTAGCCGGCTGCCGAGACACCCAATTCCAAAGCGCGTTGGTTCTTCTGCGGTGAAAACCAGCAGCTCGATTGAATTCTTTGGAGAAAATCCGCTCCGCTTCAGCGCGCGTATCGCTTCAAGTCCTCCTAGGACGCCTACGACGCCATCGTATTTGCCTGCGTTGGGAATGGCATCGATGTGAGAGCCGGTGCCTACCGCCGGCGCCGCAGGATCAGATCCTGCCCAGCGCGCGAAAGTGTTTCCAATGCCATCCTCTCTTACCACGAGGCCGGCAGCTTCACAAAGTCTCTTCAACCAGGCGCGGGCTTTGAGATCCGTGGGAGTGAAA